>CABXGK010000016.1 GCA_902511735.1 uncultured marine group I thaumarchaeote | reverse complement strand
TCCTGTAAAAAGAAATCCAATCAAAAGTGAACGAATTTCTTCATTATCTAAACTACTACGTAGTCAAATCAACACTTCGTTTGAAAATATTCCATTATGGCATGAAAGAGATTTATCAAATTCAGCTAATGAAAGATTCACCATACCAATGGCATCAATTCTACTTGATGAAATGATTGAAACAATGATTAAAATAATTACTAATTTGAAAATTAATGATAAACGAGTCCAAGAAAATCTTTACATAACTAGAGGTCAAATTTTTGCAGAATTTGTATTAGAAGCATTAATCAAAAAAGGAATTCCAAGATTTGTTGCATACAGAGATGTACAGAGAGTTGCATTTGAGGCTCATGAAAAGAAAATGAATTACATGGATGCATTAATGAGAGATAAAAATATCTTAAAATCATTAACAGAAAAGGAAATTAGAGACATTTTTGTACCTGAAAAACATCTCGGAGCATCACAAATCATCATAAACAATGTAGATAAACACGTTAAAGTGAATGTAAAAAAATTATCTTAACTTTAAAAGTTGTTTGTGTATTTTTGACCCATATTGTAATGCTTTCTTTTGTTTGTAAGCAGATATTTCAGGTACACCACATGATGCTGCAAGTTTTCTTATAGCATGTTTACGTTGTAAATCATTTGAATCTATTATTTTTTCAGAGATTGGAATAGTTTTTGCATATGAAATAAAATCTTCATTTAGTAAAGGTTGTAATATTTTAACATCAAATAATGAAGTAACATTGTTAACAGCAATCATCATTTTTTTCTCATTATCCAACTTTTGATTCATGACATTCATCACCTGATCAACTCCAATTTCAATTGCCTCACGATATGCATTATAACCACAAAATAATTCATCAATTCCATTTGCGGTCACAACTGTGGAAATTCCGAATTTTTTTGCTAATTTTGAAACATAATAAAACGCAATTGAATTTTCATTCCAGGAAAGGTTATCGGTTTTTATGATATCATTTACCTGTTCGGTGACTTCTTGAAATGAGTCAAGATCAATTTCTAAAATATCATGTTTGAATTTTAGAATTTCATTAACCTCTTTTGCAAAATTAATGTCGTGTGAATCAGGAAAACCAATTGTTAGAAGATGTATATCATAACCATTATCGTATAATAATTTTGCAATTAATGTACTATCAACACCACCTGAAAAAGCAACACCAATAGAATTATCCAAGACAGTAGTTTTAATTGAATTCACAATTTCGTCTAATAGTTGATTCATGATTTTGTGAATCAGATTGTATAATTTATTATTGTTCATATTTTCTGTCATAACATGGGATTGTCAAAACTTTCAAATGACGAAATACAAGAAAACCTGAAAGAATTGAATGGATGGACTCTTCAAAATGGAAAATTGCATAAAGAAATAGAATTTTCTGACTTTGATGCAGCATGGAATTTTATGACCATAGCAGTTGGTGAGATTCAAAAGATGAATCATCATCCAGAATGGTTTAATGTTTGGAATAGACTTGTCATTGATCTTATGACACATGATGTAGGAGGAATTTCTCAAAATGATATCAATCTTGCAAAATATTTAGACAAGATACCAGTGATTCCATCACTTTAGAGATTTATAGACAAAGATCAATGTTTTAGATATGGAACCAAAAATTACTGAAAAAGCATGGGAACCAAAATTAGAAGATGCGATTTTAAAAAAATGGGAAGAAGAAAAACTCTATGATTTTGAACTACATGATGAAAATTATACAATAGACACACCACCGCCATATCCATCTGGAAGACCATGGCATATTGGTGCAGCATCACATTATGCACAAATTGATATGATTGCAAGAACAGCAAGAATGAATGGAAAAAATGTGTATTTTCCAATAGGTATTGATAGAAATGGATTACCTGTAGAGCTTTACACAGAAAAAAAACATGGAATTAGAATGCGAGAAACAGAAAGAGGAGAATTTTTGAATCTATGTAAAAACGCATTAGATGATTTAGAAGCTGAAATGATACAGATAATGAAAAGTCTTGGTTTAAGTGGTGATTTTAAGAATTATTATAGAACAGATTCAGAGGAATATAGAAAATTTACTCAAGAAACATTTATTGATCTTTGGAAAAAAGGCGTCATTTATCTTGCAACAAGACCAAATAATTATGATTGGGTTTCTGGTACAACAATTGCAGATGCAGAAATAGTCTACGATGATCTTCAAACAAAACTTGTTTACATGAAGTTCATTGTTAAAGATGAACAAAGAGAAATAATCATTGCAAGTACAAGACCAGAATTACTATGCGCATGTAAAACAGTCATTGTAAATCCAGATGATGAAAGATATTCAGATTTAATTGGAAAGGACTTGATAGTTCCACTAACAAATAGAGAAGTAAAAATCACGCCACATCATTCTGCAAAAATTGAATTCGGTTCAGGTGCAGTAATGGTTTGTAGTTATGGTGATCAAAATGATGTAGCATTGTTTAGAGAACTACAGCTAGAAGAAGTGATTGCAATTGGTCTAGATGGACGAATGACAGAAGCTGCAGGAGACTATCAAGGACTAAAACCAAAACAGGCAAGAACTAAGATCATCGAGGATCTAGAAAATGCAGAATTAGTAGAGAAAATTGAGGATATTTCTCATAGAACGCCTCTATCAGAACGTAGTAAAATTCCAATTGAGATTGTACCAATGGAAGAATATTACCTTAAACAAAAAGATTCTATTGAAAAAATGAAGAAATTAGGTTCAGAAATTGAATTCTATCCAAATATGCACAAACAGATTTTGATGAATTGGTTAGAATCAATCTCTATTGATTGGCCAATTTCTAGAAGAAGATTCTATGGTACGGAGATACCAATTTGGTATTGTAACGAATGTTCAGAACCATTTGTTCCAGAACCTGGAAAGTATTATCGTCCATGGAAAGATAAATGTCCGGCAGAAAAATGTGCAAAATGTGGTAAGACTGAATTTACAGGAGAAGAAAGAACATTTGATACATGGATGGATTCTAGTGTATCTCCATTATTTGTTACAAAATTCAACAGAGATGAAGAATTCTTTAAGAAAACATATCCTACTGCAATTAGACCACAAGCAAAAGATATTGTCAGAACATGGTTGTACTATACATTATTACGATGTGAAAAATTAACTGGAGAAAAACCATGGTCGGAAGCATGGATAATGGGTTACGGATTAGATGAAAAGGGAATGAAAATGAGTAAAAGTAAAGGTAATGCAATTGATCCTTTACCAGTGATTGAAAAATCAGGTGCAGATACTTTTAGATTTTGGAGCGCAAGTGAAATAAATCAAGGTTATGACTTTAGATGCTCAGAACAAAAAATTGAATCTACAAGAAAATTTTTAAGTAAATTATGGAACGTTTCAAGATTTCTATCTAGCTTTCCAGTAATCAAATCAGGTCAATTATCAGAATCAGACAAATGGATATTATCTGAACTTGATAAATTAATTTCAGTTTGTAAAGAAGGATATTCAAAATATAATTTCTTTATTCCATCTACTGCAATTAGAGAATTTACATGGAATATTTTCGCTGCACAATACATAGAGATAGCAAAAGCAAGAGCATATGGAATTGGTTTTACAGATGAAGAAAGAGATGGTGCAATTTTTACATTACATAAAGTTTTATCCACAATATTGAAACTTTTAGCACCAATTACACCATTCATTACAGAACATCTCTGGCAAACATTATACTCACAAGATAGCATACATAAAGAAAACTTACCAGACATGGAAAATGTAGATGATATGTCAGAAATGACACAACTGCTTTCAGAATTTAATTCAAAAGTATGGAATGAAAAGAAACAGAAGGAACTTTCATTAAAAGATTCAATAAAAATAGATGTTCCAGAAACATTAAGTCAATTTAAAAAAGATTTAATCGCAATGCATAATTTAGAATCTAATTAAGATTATCAACTAATTTCACAAATGATTTGTGTAATGAAATATCCCTTGTAAGTTCAGGATGAAATGCGGTTGCAAGAATATTTCCTTGTTTTACTGCAACAATTTTTTCATTGAATTTTGCTAATATTTCCACACCAGAACCGGTTTCTGAAACAGATGGTGCACGAATAAACACACCATTAAAAGAGGAAATTCCGATTGGATCCATTGAAATATTTGCTTCAAAGGAATCTTTTTGTCTACCAAAAGAATTTCTTTCAATTTTTACATCTAGTATGTCTAAAAGAGGTTGATCAACATTTCCTACAACTCGGTCTTTAGAGTTTTTAGATAAAAATACCATTCCTGCACATATTCCAAATACCGGCATTCCTGATTCAATTTTTTCTTTAATTTTTTTTATTGCACCATTGACAAGAGACATTTGACCAATTACAGTACTTTCCCCTCCAGGAATTATTAATCCATCAAGTTCAGAAATTTGTTCTACAGTTTTTACCTGAATAACAGAACCGTCAATACCTAATTCACTCATAGAAGCCATAGTTGCCAGAAAATTTTCAGTGACATCTCCTTGTACTGCAAGTACACCAATTTTGATTTTACTCAAACAGTACTACCTCTATCTTGCATTTTTAATTCTAAATTTTTTACATCTAAACCAAGAAGAGATTGTCTTTCATCAATCATTTTTTGAGCATCTTTTACTTTATCTGGTTCTTCCCAGAATGTTGTTGCAAGAACAACTGCACGAGCACGCTCTTGTGCATCTTCAGCTTTGAATATTCCTGAACCGACAAAGATTCCATCACAACCAAGAGACATGAGGTATGCAGCATCTGCAGGAGTAGCAATTCCACCTGCTGCAAAATTTACAACTGGAAGTCTTCCAATCTTTGCAGTTTCTTCAACTAAATCATAAGACACTTTGAACTCTCTAGCCATTTTTACAAGATCTTGTTTATCATCAGAGTCATAGATGCTTTTGATTGCACGTAATTCTTCATTGACTTTTTTAATATGATAGATTGCTTCTGCAACATTTCCAGTTCCAGGCTCACCTTTAGTACGAATCATGGCAGCACCTTCTTCAATTCGTCTTAATGCTTCAGCTAAAGAGCGCGCACCATTTACAAATGGAGTGGTGTAATCCCATTTCCATATATGATGATATTCATCAGCAGGGGTTAGAACTTCTGATTCATCTATCATATCAACATTAGTTTCATCAAGTACTTTGGCTTCATACATGTGACCAATTCTACATTTTGCCATTACAGGAATTGTAACGTGGTCCATGATTTCTTCTATAATTCTAATACTTGCGGTTCGTGCTACACCACCTGCTTTTCTTACATCAGAAGGTAATTTGTCTAAAACCATAACAGATACTGCTCCAGCTTCTTCAGCTATCTGAGCTTGTTCAACAGTGGTGACATCCATCACTACCCCATTTTTTAGCATATGTGCAAAACCGCGTTTCAATGTTGAGGTCCCACGTGCAATTGAGTTTGAATCAATATTTTCACATACTACACCTTTTGCGTTTGGAATATCTCCTGAAAGTGGAATCATGTACTATCTTTACCTCATCGATATTTATTCCCTTATGATCTCCATTATGAGTTCAAGCTCTTCTTGAACCATTGTTATAATTGGAGGAATCATTTGTTCAGTTGCATCTGCTTCAGGCCAGTATAATTGATTTGTATCATCATTCAGGGTAATTTTAAGACCAAATTTTTGATAGGTTTCAGTTTCATCTTTGATTGCAAATGATTCAAATGGTAATGATAAGAAACCAGTTTCTTTGATCATGGCAACAAGTTTGATTCTTTGAGAATTATCAATGGTGATGGTTTTTGGAGTACTAACTGTTCCATCTTTAGTTATTGAATAAGTAACTGTACCATCATTTTTTATAACAATAATTTCTGTTTGATCAGCAGTAATTCTATCAGTTACACCCAATGAAGTATTTCTAAGATGATGTGTTGTAAATTCTATTTCAGATTTGTCAGAAGGATCTACTGCAGTACTTGCTATTTCAGGTGCAGTTACTAAAGGAATGACAATTATTATTGCAAGAATTATTGGAATTGCACCGCCAATTAGAAGAATAGGTTTTACCATTTTACTGCAAATATTGATAATTTGCAAATAAACGTTGGTAATAGTTAAAATTCCCGCTCAATATTTCAATTCTTGTGGGTTCGTAGCCTAGCCTGGTAGGGCGACGGTCTCCAAAACCGTCGATCGTCGGTTCAAATCCGATCGGGCCCACTTACGATGTTTTATTTTTTAAAACATTCAAAGCAGAACCAGCTTTGAACCATTCAATTTGTGATGAATTGTAAGAGTGTTTTAATATGATTTTTTCAGTGTTTCCATCAGAATGTTCTAATTCACATTCAAAAGATTTGTCAGGTGCAAAATCATTTAATCCTGAAACACTAATTTTATCATCCTCTTTGATCTTTTCATAATCATCAGAGTTTTCAAAAGTTAATGCAAGTATTCCTTGTTTTTTCAGATTTGTTTCATGTATTCTTGCGAAAGATTTTGCAATAACAACTGCACATCCCAAAAATCTAGGAGTCATTGCTGCATGTTCACGACTGCTACCTTCACCATAATTATTATCTCCAACTATAACCCAGCTCATGTTTTTTTCTTTGTAGTTTCTTGCAATTTGTGAACAATTTTCAATATTATTTGTAAGAATGTTTTTTGCTTTGCCTACTTCATCATTAAATGCATTTACAGCACCTAAAAGCAAATTATCACTGAGATTATCAAGATGACCACGTAGTCTAAGCCAAGGACCTGCCGGTGAAATGTGATCAGTTGTACATTTTCCTTTTGCTTTTAAAATTAGATTTAACCCAGTGAAATCATTTCCATCCCAGGAGGGAAATGGTTCTAGTTTTTGTAACCTATCACTATTAGGATCTATCAAGACTTCAACGTTTTCAGGATTTTCTGATGGAGAAAGATAAATTCCCTCGGTGTTTACAAATCCAGCAGCTGGTACTTCAGGAGCAATTTCCGGAGGAGATAATTTGATTTTCTTTCCATCTTTTCCCTCAAGCATATCTTCAAGCGGGTTAAACGATAAACTTCCCCCAAGTGCAAGTGCAGTAACAATTTCTGGACTTGCTATGAAATTCATTGTATCACGTTTTCCATCATTACGTCCAGGGAAATTTCTATTAAATGATGTAACAATGGAATTTTTTTCTCCATCTTTTAATTCGGATCTATCCCATTGACCAATACAAGGACCACATGCATTTGCAAGAACTGTTGCGCCAATTGATTTTAGAGTATCAATTTGTCCATCTCTTTCAATTGTAGAACGAATTTGTTCAGAGCCAGGAGTTACTAATAATGGAATTTTAGCCTTGATTCCGTATGTCTCAGCTTGTTTTGCAACACTTGATGATCTAGACATATCCTCATAAGATGAATTTGTACAACTTCCAATTAATGCAACAGAAATTTTATCGATGTAATCATTTGAACCTACTTCATCAGATAATTTTGAAATTGGTCTTGCAAGATCAGGCGTATGAGGTCCAACTACATGAGGTTCAAGAGTTGAGAGATCAATCTCAATAATTTTATCAAAAAATTGTTCAGGGTTTTTTTCTACTTCAGGATCAGCCTGAAGTAAATTCATATTTTGATTAGCAAGAGAAGCAATTTCTTTTCGATTTGTTGAGTTTAGATAAGTCTCCATTCTTTTATCATAAGGAAATACAGAACATGTTGCGCCAATTTCAGCACCCATATTGGTAATTGTTGCTTTACCAGTACAGCTAATTGATTCTACACCAGGACCAAAATATTCAATAATAGAATTTGTACCACCAGATACTGAAAGTTTTCCTGCAACGTATAGTATAACATCTTTAGGTGCAGTCCATCCACTCAGTTTACCTTTTAGATAAACACCAATTCTTTTTGGGTAAAGTAATTCCCATGGCATACCTGCCATTGTTTCAGCTGCATCAAGACCACCAACACCAACGGCTATCATTCCTAATCCACCAGCATTAGGAGTATGAGAATCAGTTCCAATCATCAAACCACCAGGAAATGCATAATTTTCTAAAACTACTTGATGAATAATTCCTGCTCCTGGATTCCAAAATCCGGCACCGTATTTACTAGATGCAGTTTCAAGAAATTTATACACTTCATTATTTTCATACATTGCTAATTTTGTATCAGACTTACCTTCAGTTCTTGCTTGTATCAAATGATCACAGTGAACAGTGGTAGGTAATGCAACAGATTTCAGACCAGCTTGCATAAACTGTAACATAACCATTTGACCAGTTACATCTTGTAGAGCAACACGGTCAGGTTTTAAAAATACATAATTCTTTTTTTCATCTAAAAGTTTATCCAAAAATTCATCTTCAAGATGTCCTGCAAGAATTTTTTCAGTTAATGTGAGAGGTCTTTTTAGTGTAGTTCTAAATTTTGAGATGTTTTTTTCAGATTTTTCATATACATTTTTTACAAATTCAGGTGTAGTTTCAATTGTGATTTTAGACAATATTTTATAATTAAATTTTCAGTTTATAAACGGTCAGTGATTAAATTTTAACATACAGTTATAAGAGAAAATAGATTATTTGGTTTGTGTTTTCAGTATTAAGATACCAGAATTCTAGGAGATTTGGCATTCATGGTTAAGAAAGGTTTTCCAAAATTTGGCATGTCACAAGCTGGTGCATATGTTACAGCATTAAAAAATTACAATTTGCCTGACTTTATTCTAAAATTAGTTGCTAAAGATACAGACTCTGAGCTACTTGAAAGAGGAAGGATTGATGATAGATTACAAAGTATGAATGATACTGCATTAGAGCTATTAAACAGAATTTTTGTAGATTGTGAAGAAGATAAAAAAGGAAAATATGCACAGTACAGATTTTTTGCATATGTTTCTAGTATGTATCACAAGTGTGAAGTTCTAATAAATGAAAGTATTCCAGGAAAGACTGGAAAAGAACACAAAGTTCCAATTGCAATAAAAAGTAATGGGATGTATATGGCAATTGCATTTAACAAAGCAACAGGAAATGCAATAAATAAAAAAGATGTTGAAAAATTTTATCAAATTGCTGACGATGTAAAAAGTGGTGAACATGGAACGCAACTAATTGATGCAATTTATGGTTCATCTGTTGGCTTCAAAGGAGACGCATTGGTTGAATTAGAAAATTTGAGTAAATCGAGAAAAGACGATGCAGAAAATAAGTTAGAATTTAAAACTGCAAATTTTGAAAATAGGATTTATTCTGTTGTAAAGTGTTAGATATCTATTGTAGAGATATCCATTGAAAGAAATTTTGGTTTATTTTCAGTAATTTCAAAATTCTCATCATATTGAATGAAAGGTAAATCATTGAAAAGATGTTGTGTTTGTAAATCATGAACAACTTCAATGTAGCGTTTATGTTTTTTCTGTCTTAACATTTCATGTAAAATTTCATGGCATACAGTGGTACAATTTTTTTCTGCAAGAAATAATTCATCATATCCATTTTTTGGTTTTTGCCAAAGTGCCATACCAAAATTTTCTGCATGAAATCCTTCACATGTGCAATCAGTCCATATTGGTCTAAAATGTGTCAAATAGAAATGATAAATTTCTTGTCCACGTTGACGATGATCATCTAACAGAGTATGAGTATCAAGTTTATCTAAAATGCTTCGTGGTTCTGTAATCATCTCGTCACATTGAATTTCATATGATATTGAGAAATTTTCTTTTATCCATTTTTGGAAAAACTTTGCCATGGATTTTACATATTCAAATTCTTCTTTACGATGTGACAAATCTTCTTCTTTAATTACAAAAATAAAATGTAAGAGCATTTTAACAAAAAGGAAGTGATTAGGTTTGACCTTCTATGCCCATTAAGGTTAGAGTAGATCTAATTTTTTCTATTTTTCTAATCTTCCAGGTAATTGTTTCACGTAATGCTTCAACTGTTGACGATTCGATTTTTGCCAAAATGTCGTAAGCACCGAATGTACCGTGAACCTCTATAACCCCTTCTAGATTTTTCAACTGAGAAATGATAGCTTCCTCAGAACCAAGCTCACAGTTAATGAGTACATATGCTGTTGCCATACTAAAACTACAACGTTCATGTATATCAATTATCCTATTGAAGAAATTACTTTTCAGATAATTTTAGAATAGTTTTCCAAATATTTGGCGGTACAGGCATAAATGATAATCTCATTATTCTCAATAGTTCCCAATTTTTGAAACTTTTTTGAAGTTTCATTTCATCAAGAGTGACAGGAGTTTTGAATAGTTTTTTAAATTTTACATCTACAACAATGAATCTTTTATTGTCTTCTTTTGGGTTAGGGTATGGATTAGAAGTGATACCCATTATGCCAACTGCTTGTCTTTCTGTACCTGTGTGATAGTAGATTATTTGATCACCTTTTTTTGCATCTCGCATAAATTTTAATGCTTGATTGTTATGGATACCATCCCATACAGTTGTCTTGTCTTTTTTTAGATCAAGAATGTGATAACCTCTAGGACCACTTGGTTCTTGTTTTGCAAGCCAATAGTTTACCATTTCAATCAAAATTGATTTTAGAAATGCACATTTAAAATTTTAAAAAATGTTCCCCGGTCCTGACTCGCAAAAAATCATTGGTTTTAGCCAAATCCTCATTTCAGATCTGAAACCGGGGTTGCCCACAATGTCGCAAACCTGGGTGAATTAGAAATCATTGTAATCCGTACGATCTCGTCATCCTAATCCGTCTGAATGCGTGCTCTTTGGGCATTACCTAATTTTAGCTAGTCAAATATTAATCCAGATAATTTTATCTCAAAACCCACTACAGAAGTTCTGATTCTGAAATTTTCTAGTATGTTAGAATCAATTTCTCCAATTTCACCAATTTTATTATTATTTACAAAAATATCTGCATGCCTACCTTTAGCGAATAACTCTTGGTTTTGAGAAGTTTTTGTTTCTGAAATAATTTTAAAATTAGTTTTAAGAAGTGATTGCATAATTGCTTTAATTTCAGAATAATTTGTATCCTTGTGTGCAATAATTACTGCAAGATTAGTAGATTCATCAATTGGTTTCCCTTTAGAAAATACCACGCCAGTTTCAAATAATTTTTGAGGGTATGATTCATGAATATTTTTTGAAAGATTGTCTAGTAAGCTAGGTAAAAGAGAATCACGAAGAATTGTATGTTCTTGACTTTTTGAATCCAATACAGAGATTATTTCTGATGAGTTTCTTTTTGTTGATTCATAAAGAGTTTTTTTACTCGTAAGACTTGAGTTCATTGCTTCAAGGAATCCAAGACCAACTGCAGTTTGACTGAGTAATTTTGTTTTAATTGTTACATCATTTTTTTGACCGATTGTCGTGGATGGAGATAATTTTGGTTCAATTTTTGCAATTCCATATCCAAGAGCAATTTCTTCTGTCAAGTCCATTGGACTGAAAATATCAAATCTATATCGGGGAATCATACATGAAATTTTTTTACCTTTTATTGAAGCATCTAATCTACATTTTTTTAGACATGTTACCATATTTGAGAGACTCATTTCTATTCCAATTATTTCAGAAGTAAATTTTGGATCATAAATCATGTTTTTCTCCTTTAATTGAGGAGTGGAATTTTTGTTTCCAGAAATTTTTAATTCATTAAATTCAAATCCAGCCGTTTGAAGAATTGATACTACTACAGAAAGCATATCTTCAGCTGCTTCTTTATCAATCCCAGTTACCTCAATCAAAATGTTTTTGGTATTTGGTGTAACAGTAGTTAATGCAGAATTAATTATTGGAGGAAAAGAGATGGTATTTTTTTCTGAATCAAAAATTATAGGTACATTTTTTGCAGTTTCTATTACCGAACCATAGTCTTTACCAACTTCAGTTTTGGTTAAAATTTCATCAATTGTTTGTTCAGTATTGCCGTTTAATGGAATGAATTTGTGTTCTCTTGATACGGTTGTATATGTTAGAGGAAATGAAATTTTATCTGCATCATGTAATCCAATTGAAGATTTCTTTCGTTTTCGTCCTATTCCAAAGTGTAGATCCTCTTGCATATTCATTAATTGTTTTATTGCAACATCATCTAATTTTCCATTTGTTGCTATAATTCCAGTCACATATGGTCGAATTTTTGTTACAGATGAATCCACCTTAATTGCGAATTTTCCTTTTTTCTTAATGATGTTTTTTTGAATTCCTTTTTTTATTCCTAGTAAACCCTGTAAACCAGTAGCAATTCCATAATCAGTAGAGTAATCAGGTCTATTTGGACTATATTCTATTCTAATTTCATCTCCAACTTCAGATTCAATATCTAAACCAAGAAATGGCAGAACGTCAAGAATTTGTTTTCTAGTTACATTTCCAGAAACTAATTTTTTAATTCGATTGATGTTTAATTCAACAACAGGCAATTATGCACTCCTTAACCAACTTAAATTGTTGTTATAAAATTCTCTCACATCATCTAATTCATATTTTAACATTGCAATTCTTTCAATTCCACCACCCCAAGCTAAAACAGGTTTGTCTATACCAAGAGGTTTTGTTACTTCCGGTCTAAAAATTCCCATTCCAAAAAGTTCAATCCATTTTCCTAATTTTTCATTATACACCATTGTTTGTAAAGACGGTTCAGTGTATGGGAAAAATGTTGGCCAGAATTTAATTTTTGTTAATCCTAGTTTTTTATAAAATTCTTTTTGTATTCCCATTAAATCACGTAGAGTAGTATTATTTCCAATAACAATTCCTTCAATTTGATTAAACTCAACAAGATGTTTGTAACTAACTTTTTCATTTCTAAATACACGACCTACTGAGAAAATTCTTGCATTGTCAGGTTTTTGTTCTGCAAGATGTTTTATGGTGACACATGTTGTATGTGTTCGTAAAACCATTTTTTGTGATTCAGATAACTTCCAATCATATTTCCAATTTTTCTTATGTGACGAAGATACATTTTTGATTTGAGAAGAGGATGCAGGGTTTTTTGACTCAGTATTTTCTAAATAGAATGTATCTTGTAGTTCTCTTGCAGGGTGATCTTGAGGAGTAAACAAAGCATCAAAATTCCAGAAACTTGACTGAGTCATATTTCCTAAAATTTCAGAAAAACCTAGATTAACAAATATTTCACGTATTTCATCAATAGTATCTTGTAATGGATGTGTTCTAGCAGCAAATACAGAAGGTACATCAGCTTCAACATCAATTGCACCACTAGACGAGATACTTGTATCAAGAGAAAGTGCAGCATCGGTCAACGATACAGTTTTTGATTTTTGTGAAGTTTGTACAATATAATTTGGTCTAGAAAGTAAAATTTTCATTGCTAGAGGATTTGAAACTTCTTCTTGTGAGATAGTTTTTTCACCTATTAATGAAAGAAGTTTTTCTTCAGGAGTTTCTACTGGTTTTTCTTTTATTGATACTAATGAATCAGAATTATTTTTTTCAATTTTTATCCAGCCATTTTTTTTAGCATTAGCTATTGCAACGTTAAATCCTGCACCAGATAATACAGAACGAATTTCTTCAAAGGTTTTTGGTTTATCTTTAAGCAAATTGATGAGTTTTCTTTCAGGTAATCCATTTTTGAAAGAATCAAGACCATTAGGACCTAAAGAAAAAGTAATTTTTTCAGATTCATTTACTAGTGCAAGATCTTTCAAACGTAGCCATTCAATTCCTCTACGAATTTGATCAATTGAAAGTTCAGTATTTTTTGATAATTGTTCAGGAGTTTGATTTGGAAGTTTTTGTAATGTCTCCAAAATTTTTTTTTCTATATCATGAAAAACTTGTGACACAGTACAACGTCCCAAAAAGACTTTTTAAAGCTTAACCTAAGTCAAACTTGAATGTCATCAGATGAATTTGTCGTAACACCATGGAATGTTGAAGGAGACATAGATTATGAGAAATTGACGAAACAATTTGGAACTCAGAAGATTTCATCTGAACTTTTATCAAAAATAAAGAAAATTACACAAGAAGATCATTTCATGCTAAGGAGAGGGATTTTCTTTTCTCATAGAGATCTAGATGTTATTTTAGATAATTTTGAAAAAGGTAAGAAATTCTTTTTGTATACAGGTAGAGGTCCTTCAGGAAATACACACATAGGACATCTAGTACCATGGGTCTTTGCAAAATGGTTACAAGATAAATTTGATGTGAATATATATTTTCAATTAACAGATGATGAAAAATTTTATACAAAATCTGACTTGACATTAGAAGATACAAGTAATTTTGCATTAGAAAATGCACTTGACTTTATTGCACTTGGATTCAACCCAGAAAAAACAAAGATTATCATTAATACTAAAAATATCAAACGATTGTATCCTATTGCAGCTCAAGTTGCAAAAAAAATTAATTTTTCAAATACAAAAGCCGTGTTTGGATTTACAAATGATACTAATGTTGGAATGATTTTCTATACATCACTACAATCTGCACCATGTTTCATTGAAAATTTACCAGTTCTAATTCCACTAGGAGTAGATCAAGATCCTCATTTTAGAATTACACGAGATGTTGCACCAAAAATAAACAAACCAAAACCAGCATTGATACACAACATCATGATTCCATCATTAACAGGACCTGGTGGAAAAATGTCAGCATCAGATGAAAAAACAACCATCTACACAACAGATTCTCCAGAAGTAGTAAAAAAGAAGATTAACAAATATGGGTTTTCAGGTGGACAAGTAGATATTGAAAAACATAGAGAGCTTGGTGGAAATCCAGACATCGATGTTTCTTTTCAATATCTCAGAATATTTTTTGAACCAGATGATGAAAAATTAAAGAAAATATATGAAGATTATAAATCAGGCAAGATGTTAACTGGAGAATTAAAATCAATTCTAATTGAAAAAATTAATTCATTTTTAAAGATACACCAACAGAAGCGAGAAGAAGCAAAAAAGAATCTATCAAAATTCTTACTATCAGATGAATAAAGTTGAGATTGTCGCAGAAGACAAGTATGAAGCACAAAAATTAGCTAGTTTGATTTTTGTAAAAGAAGGAAATGAAACTTTCATTACTGAAATAATTGATGTTTTTGAAACTGAAATTGTGATTTCTATAAAGGACAAATCGGCTCACAGTATTGTGTTAAAGGATAAAGAACAAGTTGTCAAGTTTACAGATTTTATGCAATCAATTATTGAGAAAAAAGAGACTATTATCGGTACATCAACTAATGAAGAATCAGTTGAAATTATTAAAGAAAATCTAAACTAACGATTTGTCCATTTCAAAACCCAATATTTCTTGAACTTTTAAGAAATATAGCTGAGTTGAATAAGGCATTTGTGGTAAATTATTTTCAACTGCAATTATGAAATATCGAACAGCCCGCTTTGAAATATCAAGATTGAATTTCATTAGTAAAATTGGATCTTGTTTTACATTGATTTTATCTTGTAGCCAAGGAGGAGCCATCTCTTTTGTATCAGCGATGATTTTTTGATACCAAAAAGACAGATGTTCTGGTTGTAGTCCTTTTTGTAATTGCTCAACATCATTTTGTAATTTTTGTAACAAAGGGTGAATTATTGACATTGGCAAATATTGGAATTTTTTGTTTTATCAGGATTACTCAATTTATGAACAGCGATTAGTCAACTAAGACCTTTCCAGATCTATCAATTTCAGAATTTCGTATTCGTGTGGATGAGATTCTGTTTCCATCAGATGCCATTTTCATAGGCACAGTGATAATTTCAACAGGTGCTAAGTTTCTGTCTTTACGTAAGGCATTCAAGACACCACCCTTTTTACTAGTTTCTTCACTAACTACCAGGGCATCCACACCTCCTTCAATTACTGCAGGACCAAAATCATCGTCTAATTTTGCGATTTCAAATGAACAATTAGGGAAGTTTTCATGTATGGCTTTTTCCAAATTTTCAAATCTTTGTTCAAAATTATTGTTTATTTTTTTACCATTTTTTGAAATAAAGGTGTCAGATGTTAAGCCAATGATTATTTTTTCAGAAATGGATACTGCTTTTTGAATTAATTCAATATGACCAACATGAATGATATCAAATGTACCGCCCAATGCAGTTAAGGTAAACATCACGTATAGAGAATGTATTGGTTAACATAAACTCTCGGATTTTCCAAAAAATAGAATATATCTAATAATATTGAATTAGAGAAAAATAAAATAAGTAAAAAGAGTTTGATAGAAGATTATCTTCTTTTTCGCATTCCAGTAATTGCGAACCAGTAAACTAGTCCCGGTGCTAAACCAACAATTAGTGGAATCCAAACTGCTATTGAGGCTTCATAACCTGCCATAGTAATTTTGCCATATCAATGATATTTAAATCCACCTTCAAGTTCGATATTCGAAATTGATCGATTAATAAAAAAATGGTGGACTCGAGGGGATTTGAACCCCTGACCCCTCGCGTGCAAGGCGAGTATTCTACCAGTCTAAACTACAAGCCCATTAACTGCTTGAATAATTCTGAGAGTTTAATTGTTGTCTTTTATAATATCTGCAATCCTTTTATTTGTAATAGAAATTGATTTTTTTATGGCAAAATTGGAATCAGTGATTTCATTAAAAACTGGAGATAATGCACCAGAATTTAATCTAAAAGGAATTGATGACCAGATGCATTCTCTAAATGATTACTCAAAAAAAGGATTATTGGTAATCTTCATGTGTAATCATTGCCCATTTGTAAAGGCAAAAATCGAGGCAATAAAAGAACTACATGGAAAATTCAAAGATGACATCTCAATTGTAGGTATTAACAGTAATGATTCTGTAAAATATCCAGACGATGATTTTGAAAGTATGAAAACAGTTGCCAAAGAGAAAGGTCTAGAAATTGATTATTTGGTTGATGAGACTCAGGAAATTGCTAAGAAATATGGAGCTGTTTGTACACCAGATCCATTCCTATTTGATTCAGATAAAAAATTGATTTTTCATGGAAGAATAGATGATGCAATGAATCCTGAAGCAGAGGTAAGTGAAAAAGTGATGATAAACAATATTCAAAAATTCTTAGAAGGACAGAAAATTGAAAAAGATTTTGACCCTTCTATTGGATGCTCAATCAAGTGGAAAGAACAGCAAACTTAAATGACCAAATCCTCGAAAATTTTCGAGGGCTCGTAGCTCAGCTTGGCTAGAGCGTTCGACTGATAATCGAAAGGCCATGAGTTCGAATCTCATCGGGCCCAT
>CABXGK010000015.1 GCA_902511735.1 uncultured marine group I thaumarchaeote | reverse complement strand
TTACCAGAAATTGATTTAGAGACAGAAAAAATTCCAGCAAAAATTCTTCAATCAATGGAAGTAAAGATAATTGACTTTTATGATGCTATGCATGGTGTAATTCCTACAGCAATGAGAGAGTTCTACGTTGAACGCTCGAAAGTTTTCTGGGAAGATGTAGGAGGATTAGAAGAATCAAAACACATTCTTCAAGATAATTTGATAGTTGCAATGAATGATCCTGAGAAATTTAGTAAAATGGGAATAAAACCACCAAAAGGAGCATTATTGTATGGCCCGCCAGGATGTGGGAAGACAATTTTGGCAAGAGCGTTAGCTACTGAAAGTGGCGGCAACATGATTCTTGTCAGAGGGCCAGAGATATTATCAAAGTGGGTTGGAGAATCAGAAAAAGCAATTAGAGAAATTTTCAGAAAGGCAAAAGCATCATCTCCATGTGTAATAATTTTTGATGAACTAGATTCATTGGCAAAAATGAAAAATGGAGATGAAGGAGGAGGAATTGGAGAAAACATACTCAGTCAAATGTTAACGGAAATGGAAGAAGGAACAACATCAAGAGTAGTCATCATAGGAATTACAAATAGACCAGATTTGATTGATAGTTCAATGTTAAGAACAGGTAGATTAGATTTGAGTGTCTTTGTTAGTCCTCCAGATGAGAAAGGTCGTTTAGAAATAATAAAAATATTAACAGATGGAATGCCTTTATCAGAAGATGTAGATTTACATGAAATTTCAGTAGCTACACAGAGTTATTCTGGTGCAGATTTAGCATCATTGTGTAGAGAAGCTGCTGTTGAAGCAATGCAAAATAGTTCAAAAGAAATTTCCAGTAAAGACTTTGCTGCAGGCTTGAAAAGAGTTAGACCATCAATAACAAAAGAGGTAGAAACATGGTATGAGAAGATTAAAGAAGGCGCATCAAGCATTATTCCACGAGAGGCTGACAAAACGTTTTACGGTTAGATTTGATATGGCAATTCCAATAAGAAATCATCTATTAGATATTATAAAACAGAAAGAAAACTGGACCGATAAAGAATTAGAAAAAGCACTAACAAAAGAGGGCACTGTAATGACTGATGGAAAATTTAACAAAGTTTTACTTGATTTAGAGATAATGGGTTTGATTAGCGTTTCATGGGTAACAAAAGATAACAGGAGAATTGAAGCAGTTCTAGAAAAAATTGAAGAAGATGAATATGAAGAGCAAATAAAAGAAACACAAGAAAAAGACTACGAAGCTAGTTTTCCTAACTCTTAAAATCTAAAATGAAATGCTGCATCTAATGCAACAGCCAAGAAAATTATTGTCAGATATGGAGCAGTAACTTTGTATGCTTTCCATGCAAAGTCAGATGTTGGCATCTTTGTTAGTTTGTAATGATATGCAAGCATTAAACCGCCAGCAGCAGCAGCGATTGCGGTATAAACAATACCCATGCCAAATGCATAAAGCATTAATGAAAATGGAAGTAAGATTATAGTATTAACTAGAATGTATTTTGATGTTTTTTCCATTCCAATTAAAACAGGAAGCATTGGAACTTTGGCTTCAGTATATTCATCTTTCATTTTCATTGCAAGGCACCAAAAGTGAGAAGGAGTCCAAGCAAATACAAGAAGTCCAACTAGTACTCCAAGTATATCCATAGAGCCAGTTGCTGCAGACCAACCAGCCAAAGATGCTGCAGTTCCTGCAAAACCGCCAATTACAATATTTGAAGAATTTAATCTCTTGAGCCATGCTGTGTAAATTATAACATAGAAAAATATTCCAAGTGCGATGAAAATTGCTGAAATGTAATTCAAAGCTAGTGCACCATAGATAACAGAAATTACACTTACTGCCAAACCATAAATCAAAACAGAGTTTGGTTTAATTCTTCCAGATGGAATTGGTCTACCACTTGTTCTTTGCATCAATGGGTCAATATCTCTGTCATAGTAGTGATTCAATGCACTTGAACCAGCAGATGCCAAACCACCTGCAATAATGATATGAATTAATCCCCAATTGTCTAGTTCAGGTCCAATCAATTTACTTGCAGCATACATCGATGTTACGGCTGTAATTACAAGAAGAACGACAATTCTTGGTTTCGAAATCTCAATTATTTCTTTAATTCCCAATATACTCATATTTTCGATGTATCGAATTTATTCCCTTCTAATAGAGATCTACGTTGTTACATAAGGATAAAATAATACTCTGAAAGCATCAAAGCAGAATTGAGTAATTGGGATCTAATTATGCCAGGTGGAGGACTTACTGCAATTGGTCTTGCAGGTCTTGTCACATCATATTCAGGAATTGCTCACACATTCATTGATGGAATGCATGCATTAACCGGATTACTCTTCATGTTTGGATTAATTATATTGACTGCAGGTCTTTTGGAAGGAGGAGTATCAACTACAAATCGTACCAAAGCAACCGTATTAGCAATCCTCTCAATATCTTTAGGATTTGGAACATTTGCAACTACGTTGACAGAAAATTCAACATTACCAGTGTTTGCAGGATTGTTAATTATGATCACAATTCCAGCAATTGTAATTTCATACTTGGCAATGAAAATGCCAGCATATGTAAAACCAATTGGAGTTATCTTCATACTAGCATTTGGAACAGGTGTTGGACTTTACATGGGATTTGGATTTGTTAGTCCAGAAGGATACATGGTTGCAACAGAAGTAGAAGAAGTTGTAGTAGTTGAAGAAGTAATTCCAGAAGGACCAATGTTTATGATTTCAATTTTAGCAGGCTCAGCAGACCAAGGAGCACCAGACTATGAACCCGATGAGGCGGTAGTTTCACAAGGGCACATCATAGAATGGGTAAACGATGATGCAGTTTCACATACAGCAACAAGTTCAGTAGACTTTGGAGAAACATTTGACACAGGATTACTAAATGGCGGTGAATCTTACAAGTTAGATACTAACAAGTTAGACTTGGGCACATACGAATACATGTGTATTGTACACCCATGGATGGTCTCAACAATAATTATAGAAGAGTCTGCAGAATAACAATAGTGAATAAATCTATTATTTTATCAGAAAACGACAGACAAGAATTAGCAAAGTATGCAGAGGCTCAAAAGCCATATGAGTCATGTGCAATACTAGTTGGAAATGAAACTGATGAAAACTGGACAGTAAAAGAGGTAGTTCTTACTGAAAATACTGCAAAATCTAAAGTTACATTTACAATTTCACCAGACAAAGAGTTTGAAGTAGATCAAAAGGCAAAGAAATCAAACATGGAGATAGTTTGTATCTTTCATTCCCATCCAGAATCAGAAGCACAACCTTCAGAAACGGATAAAAAATTCATGAGAGTCAATCCATTCCCATGGATAATTTATTCAGGTGCAACAAAAGAGATGAACTGTTTCGTTTTACAAGACGAGAACGTGAAACAGATTTCAATAATAGAGTGATAAATTAAATAGAACTAATTTTGGAACATGAATATGGCAATGGATATACACGTCTACGACACTTATGTTAAAGCCAAAGATGGTCATACAATGCATTTCGATGTTATCACCGATAAGCAAGATCATGACCAAGCAATTGCATTTGCAAAAGAATGGCTAGCAACTGTTGGTGAAGATGGAGCAACTGTAACAGGAGAGGAATGCCAATTCTGTCACACACAAGGTGCCCCAGAACCAGTAGAAAACGAGATTAAAGAAAAAGGTTATTTCATCCAAAAGATGGAAGGCTGTTAATTCTATAATCTTTTTTTATTATTTTTCTTTTTTATTAGAAAATCTTAACTCAAATCTACTAAGGTCTCAACATGATTTTAAAAAGAAAAGAAAGGGATTATGGAATCAGCATTATGCCTACACCCACAATCAACAAAAATCCTACAAAAACAACAGAGCGTTCTTTTTGATCTTTTAGGAGTTTTCTTTCATACATGAGTTCACTAGTTCTTTGTTTAGATTTTAAACAATGTATCATATTTTCCAAAATTCAAGATACGAACCTATTAAAAGAAAATATTTTCACGCACGGAATTTTACATTTCAGAGCGAACATTTTCTGCTTTATGAGCAAAGTGAAAGCAGACTACAACGCCTATCACACCTACTACGATAAACGGAATAGACATGCTAAATGTTTCAGTGGTAAAGCCGTAAAACATTATCAAATTACTTGGAAATATGCCTGCAACGCTTCCAAATATGCAACCTATGAAAATTAAAATGGTTTTAGATAACACGATTACTATAATTTTCTAGAAGATATAGAGATTTTCTATAATACGATAACTGCAAAGAATACTGGTACGAATACAATTGCAATTGTGTTTAAGAGTTTGATTACTGTGTTTAGTGCAGGACCTGCTGTATCTTTGTAAGGGTCACCAATAATATCACCGACTACTGCGACTTTGTGTTCTTCAGTACCTTTTTCACCTTTCATTTCAATGAGTTTCTTTGCGTTATCCCATGCACCACCGGTGTTTGCCAAGTGATATGCAAGATAAATTCCAGAGACGACGGCTCCCATTAATAGACCTGCGACTGCAGATGGACCTAATAATACACCAACAATGATTGGTGCTGCTACTGCAACTGATGCTGATTTCCATAGTTCTCCGATTGATGCAATTGTTGCAACGTCTACACATTTTGCATAATCTGGTTTTGATTTACCGGTTAAAATTTCAGGATCTTCTTTGAACTGTCTTCTGACTTCATAGACCATTTTCTTTGCTGCACGTTCTACACCGCTGATTAATTGTCCTGTGATGATAAATGGAATTAATCCACCAACTAAGAGACCTACAATTACTGATGGGTTTGATAGTCCATAGTCAATTACAATGTCGCTGAAATAGTGTGATGCTTCGAATTGGAATGCTTGAATCATTGCTAATGCTGCTAGCGCTGCACTTGCAATTGCAAAGCCTTTGGTTACAGCCTTTGTTGTATTTCCGACTGCGTCAATTTCATCAGTAATCTTACGATTTTCTTCACCCATTTCTGTCATTTCTACAATACCTCCGGCATTGTCTGCAATTGGTCCAAATGCGTCAATTGAGAGAACAATTCCTGCAAGTGATAGCATAGCCATTGCAGTTAGTGATGTTCCAAAGATTCCGTATAGTAATGGGTCAGTACCTTCTGGTGCTGCTGCCGATGTAATTGCAAATGAAATGATAATTGCTGCAACTAGTGCAATCATGAATGGTCCGGTTGATTGTAATCCTTTGATAATTCCCATTAATGTCAATGATGCATAACCCCACTTTGCAGATTCAGAAATTTCTACAACAGGTTTTGAGTTTGCGTTTGTGTAATAGTCTGTAATTTTTTGTATAACTGGAACTAGAATTACACCGATGACAGTTGAGCCAAATAGTGCATAAGCAATTGGAGTGTCTCCTAAGATAATCTGAGTGAATACAAAGTTTAGTGCAATTGCAATTGCTGCTGAAACATAAAATGAAATGTTCAGCGGCTTCATAACGTCTGTAATCTTTCTTGAGCCAATTGTTGCAGTACCGATGATTGATGCTACTAATCCAGATGCTCCAATTAAGATTGGGTATGCAAAGTTTTCTGGTGAACCAATTAGTGCTGCGATTAATAATGATGCTAAAATTGTTACAATGTAAGATTCGTATACATCTGAACCCATTCCTGCTGCATCTCCTACATTATCACCTACGTTATCTGCAATTGTAGCAGGGTTTCGTGGGTCGTCTTCAGGGATGTTTGCTTCTACTTTTCCTACCAAATCTGCACCCATGTCTGCAGCCTTTGTGAAAATTCCACCACCGATTCTAATGAACAATGCAATTAGACTTGCACCAATTCCGATACCGGCAATGGTAATTGGGTTTGGATAAATCATGTATAAGATTGCGGTTGCAGCTAATGCCATTGCAGGAACTGCAAGACCTACTGTTGCGCCGCCTCTAAATGTAATAGCAAAAGTTTTTCCTAGTCCGGAACCTGTTGCATGTGCTGCTCTTACTGCAGCCTTTACTGTAACTTTTAATGAGATGAATCCTGCAACTGCAGAAAGTGTTGCACCTACTGCAAAAGCAATTCCATTTGAATCACCGATGAAAAATCCAATGACAACAGATAATCCAATTGCAATTGGAACAATAATTCTCATTTCACGTCTCAAAAATGCTGCTGCGCCAATTCTTACGGCTTCAGATATTTCCTGCATCTGTTTTGTACCAGGATTTTGTTTGGCAACCCAACCGGTGTATATGCCTGCAACTGCAAATGATGCAATTGCTGCAATAATTGGTACAATTACCTCGATAGGCAAGCCCAGAATAGTTTCAGTAGCCATTGTATATTTGAAAAACGAATCTGTGAAGAATATAAATCAACAAGAGATTTCAGGGGATTTTCTTTTCTTGTATGGATCAAATGTCTTTCCACGCAAGCCCTGACGGACTAATTTGTTGAATCTCTTGCCATGACTCAGATATGGGAATCTTTGATGGATTAATTCATGTACGATCGTGTTTTCCAAAGTCTTCTCATCAGGAATTTTTTTTACATTGATGAAGATAGTATTTTTTTCCATGTATGAGACACCGTAATACTTGTAGGCCGTAGTTCTGCAACCTTGAGTAATTTCTTTTGGAGCATTCATCACTTCTTTGTTAGTGAAAAATACTTGGGGTTCAGGAGTTGAAAATCGTTTTGAGTAAATCCCCATTTTTTCTAATATTACCAAACGGAGCTCATCATCTAGCTTCATGATTAGATTGTAAATTTTAGACTTTATTGGATTGTGTCAAATGATCTTGTCAAAGTGTAAAAAGATGGTCAGAGTTTAGTGTTGTAATCACAAGTCATACAGCCACCGTCTCATCATCCCTTATTTCATTTGATTTACTATTTTTTGAACCTTCTCTCTTACTTCATTAGTAATTTCAGCAATCACTAATCCTTCATTGGGTTGACCATACATTACAACTGAATTTGATGGTGCAAATAGACATACAGGCAATACCAATAAATCTTCTTCACCGTCAACTACTAATCTAATTGGAGGTTTCTGATCAAAAATAGTTTTTACAAGATTGAAACTTTCAGTGCTTATTTCACCAGGACTATTCTTTACAGTTAGTGTAGTACTGATTGATTCAGTTTCAGGCGGTGAACGCTTAACACGTTTTTCTTGTCCATCAACTATGTGTAATAATGGAATTAAATCCATTCCTAAAAGTAGTTCAGATGTTGCATCTCCAACAGTAATTACAATTTTTTCAGAGTAAATTTTTCTGATGTATGATTCTTTATCAGGGGAATCATTTGAAATTAGTTTTCCTAAAGGAATTTTTAATTCATCACGTAAATTTGGCGGTAAAATCATGTATTAGTTTGTAGTAGCTTCTGCTTGCATTTCTTCTTGTAGTTTTGCTGCAACAATACTACATTGTGCTGCAACATTTTTTGCTGCAATTCTAAATGCTTCTGCACTAGGTGATTCTGCATTTGTCATCATAACAGGTTTACCTAAATCAGAACCTTCCATAATTCCAGAGTTTAATGGAATTTCTCCTAAGAATGGTATTTCATGTTTCTCACTAATTTTTTTTGCACCGCCATTACCAAAGATGTAATGTTTATTTGAACAATCAGGACAGGCAAAATAACTCATGTTTTCTACAACACCAAGTATAGGTACGTTAAGTTTGTCAAACATTCCAATTGCTTTTACTGCTACATTACTTGCAACATCTTGTGGAGTTGTAACAACTAAAATTCCAGTAATAGGAATTGTTTGAGCTAAAGTTAAAGGAATATCACCTGTACCTGGAGGAAGATCAACTATTAGATAATCAAGATTTGTCCAGTTTGTATCAACAAGAAATTGTTTTAAAATTCCAGAGATGATTGGTCCACGATAAATTGCTGCTTGATGTTCTTGTTCTGCAAAAAATCCAAATGATACAACTTTAAGATCATTGAAAGTTGCAGGTTGCAATTTATTATCTTCAACTTCCATTGCGCCGTCTTTCATACCCAACATTAACGGAATACTTGGACCATAGATGTCTGCATCAAGTAAACCGACCTTTGCGCCTGTTTGAGATAATGCAAGTGCAAGATTTAGTGAGACAGTAGATTTTCCAACGCCGCCTTTTCCGCTTGCGACACCAATTACATTTTTGACAGTAGCTAAGGTGTCATCATCAAGAGAACGACCTTCCATAACTTTTGCAGTAACTTTCATATCAAAATTTTCAATACCATCAATGTCATCAATGGCTTTTCTTACATCAGCTTCAATTTCATCATTGAACGGACATGCAGGAGTAGTTAATTCTAAAGTGAATTTAAGATCACCAGAGTTTAGTTCTAAATCTTTTATCATTCCCATTGAAACGATATCTTTTTTCAAATCTGGGTCAACTACTGTTGCCAGTTTTTCCAAGACTTGATCTACACCAACCATTGTGCAGTTTACTCATTCTCATCATTTAAAATATTCTTTACTTAGTCCACACTAATTAGAAAATTATAGTAAATTTAGGTAGATAGATGGTAGAAAAATTGGAATTTTTTGAATAAATCTTCAAAAACATCCAAAGGTTCATAAATAAAAATTCCATCAAAAAATTGCAATTGTTTTCGGTTTCAACTCTAGTAGATATTGTAAGAATTCCACCTAGTCTATTTGGCTCAACATTGAAAAAAGCCGCAGAGAGTATTTTGAAGTCAAAATATGAAAGTATGATCAATCAAGAATTAGGATACATCATAATGGTAATGGATGCCAAAGTAGAACCAATGGGAAAAATGATCCCAGGTGACGGAGGTACATTCCATAGAGTAGAATTTCAAGCATTAACATTTTATCCAAAATTACAAGAAATTGTTAAAGGCGAAATTGTAGATATTACAGACTTTGGTGCATTTGTAAGAATTGGACCAACTGATGCATTGTTACACTTGTCACAAGTAATGGATGATTATTTGAAAAGTGATGTAGCATCAGGAATGATAATTGCAAACCAAAGTGGAAGAACATTAAAAGTTGGTTCCATGTTAAGAACTAGAATTACTGCAGTATCATTAGGTAAGGCAGCTACAATGGGAAAGATTGGAATTACTTGTAGACAACCATTCCTAGGTACAGAAGAATGGATTAAAGAAGAAATTGCAAAAGCTAATGGTGAAGAAGCAGATGCAAAAGAAGTTGTTGTTGAGGAAAAATAATTGGCAAAAGAATTAGCTTGTAGAGAATGCAGATGTGTAACAACTGCAAAAGTTTGTCCAGCATGTAAATCAACAGACCTTTCACCAGATTGGAGTGGAATTGTACTAGTTGTAAAACCAACTAACTCAAAAATTGCCAGCACATTAGGAATTAGCAAGCCAGGCAAATACGCATTAAAGGTAACTTAAATTGAATTATTCTCCAAAAAGAGAATTAAAACGATTTTTAGATGAAGATGTTGCTAAAGGTGACATTACAAGTAAATTATTACAAAAGAAAAAAATTGTTGCAAGAATAATTACAAGAGAAGAAACTGTTGTTGCAGGTACAAAATATGCAAAGGAAATTTTTGCATTAAAGAAATGTAAAGTAAAAATTTTCAAAACAGATGCAAAAATAGCAAAACCAAATCAAACTATTCTAGAAATTAATGGAAACGCAGGAGATATTTTAACATGTGAAAGAACTGCCTTGAATCTTCTTTCAAGAATGTGTGGAATTGCTACACAGACAAACAGTCTCAAAAAATTAGTCAAATCAACAGGTTCAAAATCCAAAGTTTTTGCTACTAGAAAAACTGCTCCAGGTTTGAGATTTTTTGATAAAGAGGCAGTAAAAATTGGCGGAGGTGAGAAACATAGAATGACTCTCAATGAAATGATTATGATTAAAGATAATCACTTGGCAGTGGAAAAATCAATTGAAGTAATTTTAAGAAAAGCAAAAAAAACTAGAGGTAAAATTGAGATAGAAGTTGAAACACTAAACGATGCAATTTTGTGTGCAAAAATGGGCGCTAACATCATAATGTTAGATAATTTTTCTCCAAATCAAATTAAAAGAACAATTAAGAAATTAACAGAACTAAAATTAAGAAATAAAGTGGTATTAGAAGCATCAGGAAGAATTAATTCAAGAAACATTGCAAAATATGCCAAAACAAATGTTGACATGATATCTGTTGGAAGTATAACAAATTCAGTTAACGGCATAGACTTGAGTTTAGAGATTTCTTAACTTATTGCAAGCATTCTTTCAATTGCTAATCTTGCTTTATCAGCAATTTCTTTTGGAACAGTCACTACACTTTTTTCATTTAATAGAGAATCATATACCTTATCGAGTGTAATCATTTTCATATATTCACATTCTGCTTTTTCAGATGCAGGAATGAATTTTTTACCTGGATTTTGCTTCTTCATTCTGTATAAGATACCAGTCTCAGTGGCAACTACAAATTCATTTGATTTTGAACTTTTTACGTGATTCATCATCCCTTCAGTGGATAGAATTTGAACTTGATTATCATTATAACTTCCATTTGCAACATCATACATCATAGGAGTGGTACAACTGCATTCAGGATGAATTAAAAATTCTGCATTAGCAAGTGAATTGAGTTTTTCTTTTACATGATCAGGAGTGATACCTGCATGAACATGACATTCTCCAGCCCAAATCAGCATATTTTTTCTACCAGTTGTCTTTGCAACAAAAGATCCTAAGAACATATCAGGTAGGAATAAGATTTCTTTTTCATCTGGAATTGCTTTTACAACATTTACAGCATTTGATGAAGTACAACAATAATCCAATTCAGATTTTATTTCAGCAGTAGTGTTAACATAACCAACTGCAACTGCATTTGGATGTTCAGATTTCCATTTTTTTAGTTGTTCAATGTTTATTGAATCAGACAATGAACAACCTGCATTGATATCAGGAATGAGAACTTTTTTTTCAGGACTGATTATTGCTGCAGTTTCAGCCATAAAGTGTACACCACAGAATAATATTGTTTTATGAGGAGTCTTTGCAGCCTGACGTGCAAGTCCTAAAGAATCACCTACAAAATCAGATATGTCTTGAACTTCAGGAATTTCATAATTATGTGCAAGAATTACCACATCTTTTTCCTTTTTCAATTCTTCAATCTTATCTTTTAACATCCGAAATTCTCCATCCGGAAATCATTTAAAGTATTATCATTTTACCAAAAAATTACATAGAGATTTTGTTTTTAGGTAATTCTTGCCGTCATTTCATCATTGAATTTTTAACGGATCCGAAGGGATTCGAACCCCCGACCTAATGCTCCGCAAGCACTCGCTCTATCCATGCTGAGCTACGAACCCAATAATTCATTTGGAAAAATTGTTAAAAACGTTTGGAAAAGAGTTATGCTTCTTTTTCTGCTGGTTTAACATACAGATAATTCATTACCACACCTGCAATAATACCACCAATAATTGGTCCTACCCAGTATAGCCACTGTACTTCCCATAAACCTGCATCTCCAGATACAACTGCCGGTGAAAATGAACGTGCAGGATTCATAGATGCACCTGTTAGTGGCACACCAACTAAGTGAAGTAAGAAAACCATTCCACCGATTGCACCACCGTAAATTTGCTTTGGTGCTTTTATGTGAACTGCAGTCATATAGATTACAACAACTAAGAAGAATGTCAAGATAATTTCAACTGCTAATCCAGATATCATACTGTTACCGATTAATTCGCTAGGACCTCCATGAGCACCCCAGAAAACTTTTTGACCGATTTCTGGAAATAATGCTTTTAATGATAGAGTAGCGACAATTGCACCCATGATTTGGAATAATATGTATCCAATTCCATTTTTAACATCAATTTTCTTTGTAATCATCATAGGTATTGTGACTGCAGGATTGATATGCGCACCAGAAATATGTCCAAATGCATAAACCATTAAAACAATTATTCCACCGTGACCAAGAGATATGAAAATTATTGCTTCTGTTGATAATCCATCACCGTACCATGCAGCAGATAGAATTACAGATAGTGGTCCAAAGAATACTAGACCAAATGTTGCAATTGCTTCTGCAAGCCATGCACGTGGATTTACCATATTCAATGCCGAATTTCATATCCATATAAAACATGCTAGTCAATTTTTACTCAAAGAATATTTATCTGGAAAAATTCTCTAAAGAATATGATCGAAGAAGGAGAAACAGTACCAAAATTTCAATTACAGGATGCAGATGATAATACTGTCAAATCATCTCAATTGAAAGGAAAAAAGTTTGTTGTCTATTTTTATCCAAGAGATTTTACACCTGGATGTACAACAGAAGCAGATGAATTTTCTAAAGAATATAAAAAATTTCAAAAAGCTGGAATCGAGATTGTAGGAATTAGTAAAGACGACGTTACATCACACAGAAAATTTTGTGATAAGATGAATATACCTTACATCTTACTTTCAGATGTGGAAACAGAAGTTTGTAAAAAGTTTGGAGTCTGGGGATTAAAAAAATTCATGGGCAGAGAATTCATGGGAATTAATCGTAGTACATTTTTAGTAAATGAAAAAGGAAAAATTTTCAAAGTTTTCCCAAAAGTTAGAGCAAAAGGTCATGCGAAGGAAGTCCTAGAAGCTTTTCAAAAATAAAAAGAAAAGTGAATTTGGTTAATGTCCAGTGTTTGCTTTAGCACCTTCTGGTCCCCAGCCTTTTGGCATTGAACCTCTAGTAGATTGTGCTTTTGCGGCTTCTGTTGCTGCGGCAGCTGCGGCTTCTGCTGCTGCGGTTACTTTATCAGCCTTATCTTGTTCTAGACGTACCAGATATTCTTTTTCATAGTCTTCAAGTTGCTCTTGTTTTGATTTTCCACTAGATGTACTTTCAGCACTTGCCTGAGATTCAGGTTGTGGTGGAGGTGGTGGAGGTGGAGCAGTTTTTGCTTGTTCGCTTGCAGGAGCATCAGTAATCCAAGTACCAAACTTTTTGGCTTCTGGATGGTATGCAAGTCTTTGTCTTGTTGCAAAGTACTTGTTACCTGGTGCTGTATAACCAGTGATTTTGGTTTTTTGATCATTCCAGTTAGAAGGTGCAACAGTAACTTTTGCTACTAGTGCTCTGCTACCAAAGTATCTGTCACTTGGTGCAGTGAAACCAGTGATAGCAACTTTTTGTGTGTTCCAGTTTCCTGTTGGAATTTCACGGAATTTTTCGTGAAGTGGAACAGAAGATGCTTTTTCTGCTGGTTTTGGTGGTGCCTTATCTGCTGGTTTTGGTGGTGCCTTATCTGCTGGTTTTTCGTCATGTGCATGTGGGCCGCCACCGCCTTCTGGTTTTTTAGCTTCTGCTTTTGGAGCTGGTTTTGGAGCAGTTTCTGCTGGTTTTGGAGCTGGTTTTGATTCAGCACCTGAAGCAAGACCTGATAATCGCTTTTCTAAGTCAGCAATCTTTTTTTCCAAATCAGCTTTTGTTGTTTTTGAAGATGTTGTTTTACGTGTAGTTGTTTTACGTTTTGTTGTTTTACGTGTAGTTGTACGCTTCTTTGATGTCGCCATTGGTGGATTAGGGAATTAGTTGCTTATTTGCATTTTGTAACGGTATAAAATTTTTCCAAAAAAATAATGAAAAATATGTAAAAATTTGAAAAAAGGAGTTGTTATGAGTATGATAGAATTTTTCTATATTCCCATTTCTTTTTTAAGCTGAGCACACCAATTCTCTACTCGTTCTGCTGTTAATTCTCCTTCACTATCTTCATCGACAGGAAGTCCACAGAATTTTTCACCATCTTCTGGTGCTGTAATTTCATTTAGATGTGGAATTAAACATCTTGAATGAGTGAATTGTTCATAGCCGTCAAGACTTGTATATCCGACCATTTTTGCGCCTGCTTTCTCGAAATATCTGTGTAGTTCTTCCATTGCATCGACATAATCTTCGCCATATCCAACAGAATCACCTAAGCCAAATATTGCAACCGGTTTACCTTTGAGATCTAATGCACCAATTTTTTCTAAAAGGTCATCCCAAGCGGTTCCAGATCTTAATTCTTCGGCTCCAGTATTCCAAGTAGGAATGCCACATATGAGACCGTCAAGACCGGCAAAGTCTGCCAAATCACTTTCGGTAACATCTTTAGCATTTGCAACTGCATCTCCTAATTGTTCTTTAATAATACCACAAACGGTTTCAGTTTTACCAGTTTGAGTACCAAAATAAAGTCCGATTGTCATTAAAAATTTCCTTACGTATTCATATTTAATTCATACTGATCTGAGAGATCTAAAAATAAAAGAAAAAAAGGATTGTTTTACACTAATGATTAGTGTCCTGTGTTTGCTTTTGCATCCTTGATGAATCCTTTAGGCAAAGTTGCACCCTTTTTCTTCATTTTTGCAGCATAATCTTCTTTGGCTGCTTCTGCGTCGTCAACTTTAGCCTCTTCTTTAGGTTTTTCATCGTGTGCGTGTGGTCCACCCATAATTCGCAATAACATTAGTTGTTTATTTATGTAATGAAATGGAATTTTTTCAAAATATAATGCAAATTTAGAAAAAAAATAAAGAAAATAAAAGAAAAAAGAAATTGTTTTACACTAATGATTAGTGTCCAGAGTTTCCTGCTTTTGCATCTGGTACAAATTTTGCAGGGAGAGGACCTAATAGTGAAGCTCCTCTCTTTCCGTCTTTAGCCATAGTTTTGTATTCTGCTACATATTCGTCTTTTGCCTCGTCGGTTCTCCAAAAGTTTTCATCTCTTTTTGGTGCTGCCTTCTTGGCTTTTGCTTTTTTTGTAGCTTTTGGCTTATCATCATGTTCGTGTGGACCGGCCATAACAAAACTTTGCAGAGATTATATTTAATTCAGATGATAATTCTAAAGTTTCAGAAAGACTCTATGATTGAAATTCCTAGAAATATACTAATGATTAGTGTCCTGTGTTTGCTTTAGCATCCTTGATGAATCCTTTAGGCAAAGTTGCACCCTTTTTCTTCATTTTTGCAATATATTCTTCTTTTGCAATTTTAGATTCTTCTTTCTTTTTCTTTGCCTCTTTTGCAGCTTTAATTTTTTGCGCTTTACCCAATTCTTGTGATTAAGAGATTTCCATATTTAATTAGGGTGCCAATTTCAAAATTTAATTCTGAAATTTAATTCTGAAATTTAATTCTGAAATTTAATTCTGAAATTTAAGAAAGAATAAGATCATCTTGTTTTAAATAAAATAAAAGAAAAAAAGAATGTTCTAGAATTACACTAATGATTAGTGTCCTGTGTTTGCTTTAGCATCCTTGATGAATCCTTTTGGAAGAGTAGCTCCTTTTTTTGCCATTCTTGCAGCATAATCTTCTTTTATTTTATCAGCGGCATCAACTTTAGCCTCTGTCTTAGGTTTTTCATCGTGTGCGTGTGGTCCACCACCATCTTCTGTTTTAGCTTCTGCTTTTTTAGCTTCTGCGGGTTTTTCTGTTTTTGATGCAGGTGCGTCATTTATCCAAGTACCAAACTTTTTGGCTTCTGGATGATATGCAAGTCTTTGTTTTGTTGCAAAGTACTTGTTTCCTGGTGCTGTGTAACCAGTGATTTTTGTTTTTTGATCATTCCAGTTGGATGGTGTAACTTCAACTTCTGCTACAAGAGCTCTGCTACCAAAATATCGGTTACCCGGTGCAGTGAAACCAGTGATAGCGACTTTTTGTGTGTTCCAGTTTCCTGTTGGAATTTCACGGAATCTTTCGTGAAGTTCACCAGATGCTGAAGGTGCTTTCTCTGCTGGTTTTGGTGCAGTTTCTGCTTTTGGTTTTTCTTCAACTTTAGCTTCTGCTTTTGGTTTTTCTTCAACTTTAGCTTCTGCTTTTGGTGCAGTTTCTGCTTTTGCTGGTTTAGGAGGTGCCTCAGTAGGTTTTGTTTCCTGTGCTGCGGCTAATTTATTCAATTTTGCTTCTAAATCAGCAATTTTGGCTTCTAGATCTTTTTTTGTAGATTTCTTTGCTGTAGCCATATTTTCACCTAATTTGGGGTGTTTATTTAGCTTATGATGTTTCCAAAAGATGATTTTAGATCTAATTTTATAAATTATATGCGTATAGAATGTTAGTGGACGATTTCGAAAAAGAATATCCAGATTTTGACTGGAAAAATACACCTGCCTACAAACACCCAGGTGGTAAAAATTGTCCTTGCCCAAAACACGAGTACATTAGAGAACAGATTAACTTTGCAAAACAGGTCAATGATGCAGGATCTGATGCAGCACGAGTTACACTGAAATTTTGTCCAGATCATTATCAGGTCTACATAAAAGAGGTTATTCCAGCAATGCCGCTAAAATACAAAATTCTCACAAAAATTGCATTAAAAATTGGTGCAATACAAATTGAACATCTAACACATATGCAATCAGATTTGTGTTTTTATTGCAAGTTTGGTTCAGGTGGACATGGAAAGAAGAGCGAACTTCCACCTATGCCTTAATTTATTGGACTAATTCTAATTTTTGGTCTATGTGGTGTATCATGATGACATTTCTTTCCACATATTGGACACATCTTTCTATCAAGAAATATGCATTGACAGATATGTGATTTCATATAGCTTTCAGCTGCAGTAGAATTTTCACCAGTTCCGTTACAAAATGGGCATTGTGAATCAATCAGTTCGATTGCTCCAGAGCCCTTACAAACTCCACAAATATCTGAATCAGTCACAAACAATTTTCATGAAAAGAGAATTAAACTCTTGCTGTGAGATTTTATTGCATATCGAGTTAGGCTTATACCTTCATTTTGAAAAGATGTAGCACATGGCAATTGAAGATATTCACGAATTAATTGAGGTTTTTGAAAAAGCCGGAGAATTGAAAAAAGTTTCCACTCAAGTAGATTCTGAATTAGAGCTTGCAGAAATCTTACGTCGAACAATGTATGAAAAAGGACCTGCACTATTGTTTGAAAACATCAAAGGATATGATATGCCAGTTTTGGGTAACGCATTTGGTTCAATGAAGAGATTAGAATTAGCACTTGAAACATCAGACTTTACTGAAATTGGACAAAGAATTGCAGATATGACAAAAATGGAAATTCCTAAAGGAATGCTAAATAAGATTAAGAAATTACCTGAACTCTCAAAAATGAGTGAGTCATTTCCAAGTTTAGAAAAAAGCGGACCTGTAACTGAAGTAGTTAAGGAAAATCCAACTTTCGATGATATACCAATTTTAAAATCATTTCACAAAGATGCAGGAAAATTCATCACATTTGGATTAACAGCAACAAAGCATCCTGAAACTGGAATTAGAAATTTAGGAGTATATAGAATTCAGATAGTAGATAGTACTCATGCTCTAATGCATTGGCAAAAGCACAAACGAGGTGCAGAACATCACGATATCACAAAATCAACCAAAACAGAAGTTGCAATTGTAATTGGAGGAGAACCTGCAACAGTATTTTCAGGAGTTGCACCAGTTCCAGAAGGACTAGACAAGTATCTCTTTGCAGGAATTACAAGAAAAAAAGGAATCAAAATGGTCAAATGTAAAACAATTGATGTCGAGGTTCCTGCAAATGCAGAGATTGTATTGGAAGGGTATGTAGATTCTTCAGACATTAGAGATGAAGGACCGTTTGGAGACCACACAGGATACTATACTCCAAAAGAACCATTCCCAACTTTTACATTAACTGGAGTTATGCAAAGAAAGAATCCAATCTATCTTACAACAGTTGTTGGAAAACCAATTTTAGAAGATGCTTACATTGGCAAAGTAATTGCAAGTTCATTTTTACCAATGATTAGAATGTTCCATCCAGAAGTTGTAGACTTTGAAATGCCTGCAGCCGGTTGGTTCCAAGGTTTAGCAATAATTTCCATAAAGAAAAGATATCCAGGACAGGCAAAAAAAGTCATGATGGGTTTATGGGGAATGGGACAGCTGGCATTAACGAAAATGTTTGT
>CABXGK010000014.1 GCA_902511735.1 uncultured marine group I thaumarchaeote | reverse complement strand
AACATTGAATATGAAGAGTTTGATAACACTGAAGACTTGTTATTGTATCTCTCATCTGTTGCACCACCTATGAAAAACTTTATGCCAATAAATTCTTACAAAGGATTTGTTTGTTCTTTCATTCCATTAAGTCAATCTGGTGGAGATCTATTTCTTATGCTATATGCAAAAGGAGAACTTGAAACAGGAATTTATGAATTTGATGTAAAAGCTCGTTCAGTTACTAAAGTTGAGGGAATTGAACGTGCAGACAAAACATATTTCATTGTTATGACTCCTAAAAGAAACACAATTGCAGACAAAGCAATTGAAAATTTATAATAATTTTAATTTCTTTTATTAAATTTTCCCAATTTTATAATTCCAATTAATATACATAAAACACTGATTATCAATCCAACAATTCCAAACAAATAGTGTTCCATGATAAATCCTGCAATAATTGTAATCACAAATAGTGCGGATCCAAAAACAAATGAAATAATTATCACAAGTAAATTTGCTTTATCTAATTCCATGAGAAAATTTCTAGAGCTTCTTTGTTTGAATTTTTGGTGCAGAAACTGATCTACTTCTAGAATACTTCTCAATAATCTCGTCTGGAGTTCTTCCATTGAATAGATCTTTACATAATCCTCTTAGATATCGCATAATTGCCCATGTTCCTGCTTTTAAAATTCCATACATGAAAATCTTCATTGGCGGACCATATGTTTTATTTCTCAAGATTATCGGAATAATGTCATTAATTACTCGTAGATTGTTTTCCCAACATCTCCAAAACAATGTAAATTGTGCTTCATTCAAGTTTCCAAAGTGCATTGAATTTTTCTCACTAAAGTCTTGGTAAAGAAGTGGGGCAACTAATCCTCTGAAATTCATCTCTCTAAAGTCATTCATCATATCAATTGTTGCTTGACTGTCATCAGGTGTTTCATCTGGCCAACCAATAATTATTGTTGCAGCTGGGAACCAATGATTTTCATTTAGAATCTTTGCACCTTCTCTAACAACGCTTCCCCATTCTTCAGTTGCAAACGGTCTTGTTTTTACACCAAGATGTTTTTTGACCATTGGCGGTGAAACTGTCTCAATACCTAGATTAGTTGCAAGCCATCTACCAGTTTCATGTTGTTTATTTACATCTGCAATATTTCTCATTAATTGAGGATCTGCAGCAACTGCTGAAAATGTCATATGTGTTGTTCCAATAAAGTTTGCACCCATGCCTTTGAGACCTTTCCATAAATCTGTAATTGCATCTCTATTTGGAATGAAATCTTTATTGTCACATCCATAAAGCAACATTTCGTCAGAATGAAGCCAAACTGAGTCAAATCCATAGTCTAAGTTAACTTTTGCTTCTCTTTGTAATCGTTCTATTGACAGATCTTTTTTAGAGCGTTTATTAACATCACAAAAATCACAACCTCTGCCACAACCTCTCATTGCTTCAATGAGAGAATTAACAGTTGGTTTTGTAATTTCTGGTATATTCTGAATATTTTTTACAAAACAATGCATTAGTTCTGGCGCATCACCTTTTTCTAAATCATTAAACAAATCTAATGCAAGTTCGTCTGCTTCTCCAACAACCACTGTATCTATCCCATGAACTTTCATTCTATCTGTTTTTGCTAATTCCCATGCACCATTTCCGCCAACTGCAACTTTGAAATCATATTTCTTTTTTAATTGAATTATTTCTGCACACATTTTCTTAAACTTCATTGCAACGTATGATAATTTTTCTGGAGCCATAGTTGTTGTTACTGGAGCCATTCCCAAAGGATCCATTACATTAATTCCAACAACCTTGGTATCTGGTCCTATTGATTTTGATAAGTGTTCTGGATTTGCAACAAAAATATCTTTTTTATCATAACCTTGATGCAATGCACCTTCAACTCTTCTTAATCCAACTTGTGCAACTTTTGCTTCACCTGTAATTGGATCAGTTTCGACTGGTGGACAAAACACTTTATCAAAAACCCATTCTGGTAGAACTTCATATGGTCCACATGCAATAAATCCATAAAGAAAATTACCTCTATAATTTGTCATTAAACTTCTATCTGCTGTTAATACGATTCTTTTGCCTGACAACTCTACCCTTTTCCTTTACCTATGATATATATCGTTTACGAGATTTTTTAAGACCATTTAGAAAAATCACTATCTTTTATTGATCTGATTTACAATTTTTGCAGCAGCAGCACCAGCTCCAATTCCATTGTCAATATTTACCACTGTTAATCCTAATGAACAACTTTGTAACATTGCAGCAAGAGCTGCAACTCCTTTCTCACCATAACCATATCCAATTGATGTTGGAACGCCAATTATTGGAACATTTACTGATGAAGAAACTACTGATGCTAAAGCACCTTCCATTCCTGCAACAACTATTATTGCATCTACACCTGATTTGATGAATTCTTTCAAAACTGGGAATATTCTATGTAATCCTGCAATTCCGACATCATAACTAGTAATACAATTACAATTCATTGATTCACACATCAATCTTGATTCTTCTGCAATTCCAATATCTGACGTTCCTGCAGTAATAATCCCAATTTTTCCTTTTGTTTTTTTTATTGGTTCTTTGTAAACCATAATTGTAGTACAATTTTGTCCGGTACTGATTTTTAGATTATTTTTTTTACAATAATTACAAATATCTTGAAAATTCTTTTTTGGAATTCTTGAAACTACTATTGCATTTGTTTTTTCCAGTACTTTTTTAATTATTTTTTTTACTTCGGAATTCTCTTTCCTCTCGGCAAATATCACCTCTGGAATTCCTTTTCTAACTTCTCTTCCAAGATCAATTTTAGCAAAATTTTCTATTTCTTCTATTGAATACAATGAAAGTTGTTTTTTTGCTTCATTTACAGAAATTTTCCCATTTTTAACAGAATCCAAAATATCTGAAACATTCATGGTATTCTAAAATCCACTTGGCTTAAAAAATTATTTAAAATTCAACACCTGATAATGCACTTTTGACACTATCGATGCCTTTGTTAAACCACTCTTTTTCTTCATCATTCAATTCCAATTCTATAATTTTTTCAACTCCATTCTTTCCAATTACTGCTGGAACTCCAATTGAGACATCGCTTTGTCCATACTCTCCATCCAAATTAGTTGAAACTGGAATTACTTGTTTTTTATCTTGTATGACTGATTCTATCATAGCTGATATTGCATTTCCGGGTGCATGAACTGTTGCTCCCTTTAATTTGATTACTTCAGCTGCAACATTTTTTGTTGCGGTAAAGATCTCATCTAGTTTTTCTTTTTGTAAAATTGTTGGCAGTGGAATACCAGAAACACTTGCAAATCTTGTTAATGGTAACATATTTTCACCATGTTCACCAATCACTAATGCCTTTGTTGATTCACGTGAATAACCTGTTGCTTCGTGAATAAATTGTTTAAATCTTGATAAGTCTAACATTCCACCCATTCCAAAAACTCTGTTTCTTTCAAATCCAGAAGTTTTGTATGCAATTTGCGCCATTGGATCTAATGGGTTTGTTACAGGAATAATCATTGCATCATCTGCAAATTTTTTAATATTTCCAACAACATCTTTTACAACTCCTGCATTAATTTTCAATAAATCCATTCTTGTCATACCTGGTTTTCTTCCAGCACCTGCAACAACTACTACGATCTTTGAACCCTTCATATCTTCATAATTGTTTGAACCTTTAACATTAACATCAATTCCTTGTTCAGAAAGCATGTGATTAAGATCCATTGCTTCTCCTTGTGGAAGTCCTTCTGCAATATCTAAAAGTAATATCTGATCATCTAATTTTCTTAAAGCTGAGAATAATGCAGCATCTCCTCCTACTTTCCCAGCACCAATTATTGTAATCATGTGTGAAGTCAAAATTCTGAATAATTAAATCTATGTCGAGTAAATTTTTGCAAACAATTTTTATGTATTTTCATTATTTTATCCACATGGTGCTTTTCATAGATTGCCAAGTTGCTGGAATCTCTGGTGATATGATATTATCATCATTAGTGGATCTTGGTGCCAATAAATCTAAGATAATTGATGGTGTAAAAGAATCTGCAAATTTCTTATCAGGTTCCACAATCAAAAAATTAGATTTCATTAAAGTACAGAAAAACGGTAAATCTGCTACTCAACTAGTTTTAGAAATTGAAGAGGATACACATGAACGAAAAGGAATTGAAATAAAAAATTGTATTCAATCATCCTCTGAAAAACTTGGACTTTCAAAGTCTGCAAAAGACTTTGCAGAAAATTCAATTAATACTCTCATAAATGCAGAATCTATTGTTCATGGAGAACCTGAATCATCTGTACATTTTCATGAAGCGTCAAGTATTGATACTGTAGTTGACATAATTGGAACTGCAATTGCATTGGATGATCTAAATCTATTTGATGAAGAAATCTCTTGTTCATATGTTGCAATGGGAGGTGGGACTGTTTCATTTTCTCATGGAACTGCTTCTAATCCAGCTTATGCAATAACTGAAATTTTTAAAAAATCTAACATTATTGTAACAGGTGGTCCTGTCAATGAAGAGCTTACAACACCTACAGGTGCTAGTATCCTAGTAAATTTAGTATCTTCATGTAAAGAGTTCTTTGTTGATATGAGTATAGATTCAGTTGGATATGGTTCTGGAACCAAAAATTTTGATGAATTTGCAAATGTTCTAAAACTAGTTCAAGGAAAATCATATCAAACTCTTGTAAAAGAAACTATACAGATTTTGGAAACTAATCTTGATGATGTTTCTGGTGAAGTTATAGCTAATACAATTGAAAAATTAATGGAAAATGGCGCAAAAGATGTAACTGTAACTAATGCAATTACAAAAAAAGGTAGACCATCTCAATTAATTTCTATAATTTGTGATTCTGAGAAAACTAATTTATTATTAAAATTACTTATAAATGAAACAAAAACACTCGGTGTTAGGATAAGAACTTCTCAGAGATATGTTGTTCCAAGAAAAATACTTGAATCAGAAGTGAACCTTGAAAACCAAATCTTTTTAGTTCATTACAAAGTTTCTGATTCTGAACATTTCAAATTAGAATTTGAAGATGTTAAATCAATATCAAATCAATTAAAACTCTCTTTTAATAAGACAGAAGAATTACTTAAAGAACAGATAAAGAAAAAAAATGATTAATCTAAATAATCTTCTAGACTGGTTTTCTGATAAAGAAAAAGTACTAGTTTCATTATCTGGAGGTGTAGATAGTGGGTTAGTAGCATATGCTGCAAACAAAAAATTAGGAAATAATGCAATAGCAGTGACTGCTGATTACAAAACTCTATCATCTGAAGAATTACAATCAGCAAAAAACATAGCTAGTGAGATAGGCATTATTCACAAAATCATTATCTATAATGAATTAGACAATGATGATTTTGTAAAAAATGATGAAAAACGATGTTTCTATTGTAGGGATGAACTATCAGAAAAATTAATTGAATTTGCTAGATTAAATCAAATTAACACAATTGTTGATGGAACGCAAAATGATGATATTGGTGATTATCGACCTGGCATAGATGCATTACACGGACATGGAATTCGCAGTCCATTATTGGAAGCCAAATTTACAAAAGAATTAGTAAGAAATACTGTAAGAAAAATTGGATTATCATTTTTTGATAGGCCATCTAATTCATGTCTTGCATCAAGAATTCCTTGGGGTCAAAGAGTTACTGCTGAGAGATTAGCAAGAATAGAAATGGCAGAGAAATGGATTAAACAAAAAATTGACATTCAGCAAGTACGTGTAAGGGATATTGATGGAACCGCAAGAATTGAAGTTGAACCAAAAAATATCACTATGCTGAATTCAACAAAAGTAAAAGATGAATTATTTTCACAATTTAAAATGATTGGATTTTCTGAAATCGAAATTGATCCTGATGGTTATCGTTCTGGGAAGTTAAACATACTAGTTGAGAATTAGATTCTTGGCATAATGCTTAGTCTTGACTTTGCAGATACTGCAATTATTGAAACAATTGCTACTGCTAAGACAATCATGGCAATAGTACCGAATTCTGGAACAACATGTGTGCCTATAATCTCTACTTTAACATCTCCATCTTTTACTGGTATGTTTATTGAACGAAATCCATCTCCAACTTCTATTTTTTTATAATCTGTTTGTATTGCAAAATTTGAATTTCCTTCATGCATCAAAACTATGAAATCTATATCTTGTCCATTATTGTCTGTAGAATCAATACTATCCCTTGGTAAATTAATGTTCAAATTCCCATCTGAACTAGTTGAAATATTAATTTCTAATGAAAGATTTTTTTGATTTACATTCATTGATGTTATGATTCCTCCTTTCATTGTATATGGAACATCAAATGTACCTCCCGTAGGGATTTTTACTTCATAATTTGATGTAAACTCACCCGATGTATTCTTAAAAAATTCTATATACAATTCAGTATCTTCCCCTCCATAATCAGCATTAATCGTAACTTTTCCTTCATTTTGCCATTGTGGTCCTGCAGCAGTAAATGTATCTGTAAATTTTCCGTCTTGTGATACTTTAACTTGTGACACTTGTATCAAATTTTTTTCAAAAAATATTTGTATTGTAACTGGCATTCCCGGAATAACTTTTTCAATCTTACCTGTGATTGTAATCACATCACCTTCTTGGTACGCTGTATTGTCTGATTCTAAGATGATTTTTTGTGCTCCAAGTGTCTCTTCTTGTCCAAATGCCATTGGCATAGTTATAATAATTGATAAAATTACAAATAAACTAATTTTTTGCATTATTGAAGTTTAATCGCATTCTATATTTCTCTTACTAAAAAATAAAAAAAGGAAAAAAGATGAGAATTAGATTCTTGGCATAATGCTTAGTCTTGACTTTGCAGATACTGCAATTATTGAAACAATTGCTACTGCTAAGACAATCATGGCAATAGTACCGAATTCTGGAACAACATGTGTGCCTATGATCTCGATATCAGTTGTTGTTGAATCAAATGGAATCATTAATTGATCACCCATTTGATGTGCATCGTCACTTTCTTCACCGTTTACTAGAACGAAGAATGAACCATCGTTAAATGGTGTGATGATATCTTCTGAAAGTGTAATGGTTAATTCACCATCATCTTCTGCCATGTGGATTGAAACTAGTAATGAATCATCATTTGTTGCAGTAATACTTTCAACCATTCCTCCACTGATATTGTAGTCGAGTTGTTTGGTTAAGTCAGCTGCTTCATGATGTTCTTCATGTCCGCTGTGGCTTGGAGCTTGTTTTACAAGTCCACCTTCTAAGGTTACAACAATTACATCGTTGATGCCTGCATCACCGTATGTTGCTTTAATTTTGTATTCGCCGTCATATTTCATCAAAGGACTTGCAGTGTTAACACTTAATGAGAAACTTCCATCTGAAGAAGGAGTAATTTGTTCAATGGTTACTACTCCTGTAGATCCTGTTACAATTACTGTGACAGGTGTTCCATCTCTTATGTTTCCAACTTGACCAGTAATCTCAATTGTAGAGTTATGATCAAAGTTTACACCATTAGACTCTATTGCTAGAGGTACTGGTGCATCTCCATGTTGCATTCCCATTGCATCTCCACCGTGGTGGTCTGCAAAAGCCTGTGATGCGGCTCCCATACTTCCTACTGCCATAACGGCCATCAAAAGTACGATAGATTGAACGTTCATCTTGAAAATTGTTTTTTATGATGATTATTTATGTATATTCGAACTTTTATCTCTGAACTACATTTTTGGAATGAAAATTTGCTTATTCTTAGCTGAAATAATGATAATTGAAGAAATTGCCAACACAAGAACTAATGCGGCTATGGTTCCAAACTCTGGAATTACATATGTACCAATTATTTCAATCTCTTCAGAACCATATGAGAATGGAATTTTTAAAGTCCAAAGTTCTCCAACTGATGATGCAATATGATTAGTTTCATCTCCGTCAACTAAAACAAAGAATCCATTTTCATCAGTATCTATAACATCTTTCGGCAATGTTATGTTTAGTTCTCCGTCACAGTCTGTTTGAATTGATATTATCAATGATTTCATTTCAGTATCTGGTGTCATACTAAGAATTTCTGCACAAGTTAATGCATAATCTACGTCATGATCTTCCAAAGTGATTGTTTGTAATGCACTATCTTTTTCTTCCATTGCAAACTGTGGTGGTGTAGTTTGTACCCCTGCAGACATCATTCCTCCATATTCAAATTCAACTTGTGTTGAGTTCTCACCATAATTTACCATTATTGTATAAGTTCCTGTTTCTTTCCACTTTCCATCTATTGATGTTGAAATAGTTTCAGAAAAACTTCCATCAGTTTCAACGTCGACTTGTGCTAGATGAATCATATTTCCCATTGGACTAACAATTCGAATTAATGCATCAGTTTCTGCAAGTATGATGTCTACAAGTCCTAAAACCTCAACTGGTTCTCCAGCTACATAGGATTCTTTTTCAGTTGTAACTGTCAATACTTGATTTGATTGAGCAAATGATTCACCACCTAAAAATGGTAATAAGATTAGACTGGCAATTACAAGAATTGAAACCTCTTTTGATTTCACAATTCTAGAATCCTTGGATCATATTTAACCAGTTTGTGTAAAAAAAACCAATTAGAATAGAAAATTTTTGAAATTTCTGCAAAATTTCTAATTAAATATATATTGCGCTCATAGAGAATTTGTTCAGTTTGTATCAATTCTTCTTTTCTATAACTAATGTTATGCATGGAGGATTAAAGTAGATGGCAACCAAGAAAAACCCAATTTTAGTACCAGATCATATCTATGTTCCAAAACATGAAATCATGACAAAGAAAGAGGCTCAAAAAGTTTTAGATGAATTCAATTGTAAGCCAACAGAATTACCATTAATCTTTGTAACAGATCCTGCAATTCTTGGACTTGGCGTAAAACCAGGTGACATGATTAGAATTACAAGAAAAAGTGGAACTGCTGGTGAAAGTACCTATTACAGATACGTGGTGGAAACTTAATGGCAGAAAATTATAATCAGCGTTGGCCTGTCATTCAAGACATACTTCGAAGAGAAGGAATTGCACGGCAACATCTTACATCCTTTGATGAATTTTTAGATAATGGATTACAAAGTATTATTCAAGAAGTAGGACAAATTGAAATTGAAAATGCAGAATATCCTTATAAAATTCAACTTGGAAAAATAAAACTTCAACAACCACGAATGATGGAATTAGACGGTTCTATTACTCATGTAACTCCTGCAGAAGCAAGACTGCGAAACATTTCATATGTTGCACCAATCATGATGGAAGCGAGTGTTGTAGAAGATGGAAAAACTCTAGAAACTCGTTTTGTTCACATTGGTGATATGCCAGTAATGGTAAAATCACATGCATGTATTCTAAATACATTCACTGATCAAAAATTAATTGATCATCAAGAAGATCCACGTGACCCTGGTGGATACTTTATCATTAATGGTTCTGAAAGAGTTGTAGTTGGATTAGAAGATCTTTCTTACAATAAAATTATTGTTGATGCAGAAAAAGTTGGAGGAAAAATAGTTCACAAAGCTAAAGTTTATTCTTCTATTATTGGTTACCGTGCAAAATTAGAATTAATTATGAAAGATGATGGAATGATTGTTGCAAAAATTCCTGGCTCTCCTGTAGACATTCCTGTTGTAACTTTAATGCGTGCACTTGGATTAGAATCTGATAAAGACATTGCAGGTGCAGTGTCACTAGTTGAAGAAATTCAAAACCTTTTGGAAGGTTCATTTGAAAAAGCAGGCGATGTTCCTGATTCAAAAGCCGCAATTGTTTACATCAGTAAAAGAATTGCACCGGGCATGTTAGAAGAATTCCAAATTAAAAGAGCTGAAACACTTCTTGATTGGGGTCTATTACCTCACTTAGGTAAACATCCTGAAAATAGAAAAGAAAAAGCTCACTTTATGGGTGAAGCCGCATGTAAATTATTAGAACTAAAGTTAGGATGGATTGACCCAGATGATAAAGATCATTATGGAAATAAAGTCATTAAATTTGCAGGTCAAATGCTTGCTGATTTATTTAGAACCGCATTTCGAAATTTAGTTCGAGATATGAAGTATCAATTAGAACGCTCTGGTCAAAAACGTGGAATAAATGCAGTTGCTGCAGCAATAAGACCTGGAATTGTTTCTGATAAACTAAACAATGCAATTGCTACTGGAAACTGGGGACGTGGACGTGTCGGTGTAACACAACTTCTTGACAGAACCAATTATCTTTCAACTATTAGTCATTTGAGAAGAGTACAATCTCCTCTAAGTAGAACTCAACCAAACTTTGAAGCAAGAGATCTACATTCTACACACTTTGGTAGAATATGTCCAAGCGAAACACCTGAAGGCTCAAACTGTGGTCTAGTAAAGAATTTAGCATTATCTGCAATCATATCTCAAAATGTTCCATCTGAGGAAATTGTTGAAAAATTATTTGACATTGGTGTATCTGATTTGGTATCTACATCTAATGATGTCAAGAAAGATGGTACTAGAATATTTGTAGATGGAAAACTAATTGGATTCCATAAAGATGGACAAAACCTAGTAGAACAAATGCGTGACTTTAGAAGAACTTCAAAGATACATCCACATGTTGGAATATCTATACACAAACCTGAAGAAGAAGGTGCAACTCAAAGATTATACGTAAATTGTAATGCTGGTCGTGTACTAAGACCTCTTGTAATAATTAAAGATGGTAAAACTTTACTCTCACAAGACATTCTTGAGAAAATATCTAAAAAACTAATTTCTTGGAATGATCTTGTTAGAATGGGTGTTATAGAATTACTAGATGCAAATGAAGAAGAAAATTGTTATGTAACATTTGATGATAAAAACACAAAAAAATTCACTCACATGGAAATTTTCCCATCTGCAATTCTTGGCGCAGGTGCATCAATTATTCCTTATCCTGAACATAATCAATCTCCAAGAAATACTTACGAATCTGCAATGGCAAAACAAAGTCTTGGTTTCTCAACACCTATGATGAATACTAGTACATATGTTCGACAACATTTCATGCTATATCCTCAGACACCAATTGTTTCAACACGTGCAATGAATTTACTTGGAATGGAAGAAAGACCTGCAGGAGTAAATTGTACTGTTGCAGTATTACCATTTGATGGTTATAACATTGAAGATGCAATTGTGTTGAATCGTTCTTCTGTTGATAGAGGATTATTCAGAACTTTCTTCTACAGAATTTATGATACAGAAGCCAAACAATATCCTGGTGGAATGAGAGATAACTTTGAAGTTCCAAATGCAGATGATAATGTTAGAGGTTACAAAGGTGAAAAAGCATATAGAATGTTAGAAGACGATGGTATTGTAGCAACAGAATCAGGTGTTGATGGTGGTGATATCTTAATTGGAAAAACTAGTCCTCCAAGATTTATGGAAGAGTATAAAGAATTTGAAACAAGCGGTCCATACAGACGTGATACATCAGTTGGTGTAAGACCTTCTGAACATGGTGTTGTTGATACTGTTGTAATGACTCAATCCAATGAAGGTGGAAAGATGTACAAAATACGTGTACGTGATATGAGAATTCCAGAAATTGGTGATAAATTTGCATCCAGACACGGACAAAAAGGTGTATTAGGAATTTTAGCGAAACAAGAAGATCTTCCTTACACTGAACAAGGAATTCAACCTGATGTTTTGATTAACCCACATGCATTTCCATCTAGAATGACTGTTGGAATGATGATGGAATCTGTTTGTGGAAAAGCAGCTGCTCTTAGAGGAAAACAATTTGATGGTTCTGCATTTGTTGGAGAAAAAATGGACGTTGTTAAAGAAATTCTTGACAGAGAAGGCTTCAAGTATTCTGGTAAAGAAAAAATGTATGACGGTAGAACCGGAAAATCATTTGAAGTTGATACATTCATTGGAGTTGTATACTATCAAAAACTTCATCATATGGTATCAGATAAAATTCATGCTAGAGCAAGAGGTCAAGTTCAGATGCTTACTAAACAACCAACTGAAGGTCGTGCTCGTGGTGGTGGTTTAAGATTTGGTGAAATGGAACGTGATTGTTTAATTGCATACGGTGCATCAATGCTTCTAAAAGATAGATTGTTGGATGAATCAGATAAAACTGATATTTTACTATGTGAAAAATGTGGATTAACCGGCTATCATGATGCACGAAAAAGAAAATTCGTATGTGCACAATGTGGTGAAAATGCACCTATTTCATCTGTTTCAGTTGCATATGCTTTCAAATTACTTTTACAGGAAATTCTCAGTCTTAACATTGCACCAAGATTGAAACTAAAGGAGAGAGTATAATGTCTGTTACATCCACAAAATCAATTGAAGGAATAACATTTGCAGTTTGGTCTCCTCAGGAAATCAGAAAATATTCTGTTGTTGAAATTACACAGCCTGAAACATATGATGAAGATGGAATGGCTGTTCAAGGAGGTTTAATGGATGGTAGATTAGGTGTTTTGGAACCTGGACAAAAATGTCTTACTGATGGAAACACTGCTGCAAGAAGTCCTGGACATTTCGGTCACATTGAATTAGCAGAGCCTGTTTTGCACATTGCTTTTGTTGATAATATTTACAAATTACTACAATCTACATGTCGTACTTGTGGAAGAATCAAGATGTCTCCTGACGATATCAAAGAATTCTCCAAAATTCAAGAGCGTCAAGCATCTTATACAGTTCTTTCACAAAAAAGAATCCCAGATCAAATTCAAGAAAAGGCTAAAAAACAAAAAGATTGTCCTCACTGTGGAAAATCACAATACGAACTAATCTTTACAAAACCAACAACGTTTGTAGAAAAAACAGAAATAGGTGAAAACAGATTATTACCAATTACAATTAGAGAAAGATTATCGATAATTCCTGATGAAGATCTTTCATTATTAGGATATGATCCTAAAACTGCACGTCCAGAATGGTTTGTTTTACAAGCATTACCTGTACCTCCTGTTACAGTTAGACCTTCAATTATTTTAGAAACTGGAATTCGCTCTGAAGATGATCTTACTCATAAATTAGTTGATATTATTCGTGTTAATCAAAGACTAAAGGAAAGTAAGGAGGCTGGAACTCCTCCATTAATCGTACAGGACTTGGTTGATCTATTACAATACCATGTCACAACATATTTTGATAATGAAGTTAGTGGAATACCACAAGCACATCATCGTTCAGGACGTCCGCTCAAAACATTAACTCAAAGATTAAAAGGAAAAGAAGGAAGATTTAGAGGTTCATTATCTGGAAAACGTGTAGACTTTTCAAGTAGAACTGTTATTTCTCCAGATCCAAACTTGGATTTATCTGAAGTTGGCGTTCCTGAAACTGTAGCAAAAAAGCTAACTATACCTGAAATTGTAACTGATTGGAATATTGAAAAACTAAAAAAATTAGTAATTAATGGTCCATCAACTTTCCCTGGTGTTAATTACATTACTCGTCCTGATGGCGTAAAAATTAGACTTGACTTTGTTGAAGACCGTTCATTAATCGCTGATTCATTAGAAATTGGATTCTTAGTTGAAAGACATCTAATGGATGGTGACATTGTATTATTTAACAGACAACCATCACTCCATCAAATGTCTATAATGGCACATTATGTGCGTGTATTACCTGGAAAAACTTTCAGATTACATCCATCCGTATGTCCTCCTTACAATGCTGATTTTGATGGTGATGAAATGAATCTTCATGTACCTCAAAGTGAAGAGGCACGCTCTGAAGCAATCTTACTAATGAGAGTTCAAGATCAATTAATCTCACCAAGATTTGGAGGTCCAATTATTGGTGGTCTTCGTGACTTTATCACCGGTGCGTATCTATTAACAAAAGATGGAACAACTTTGTCAAGCCAAGAATTTGCAAATCTTGCAATGCTTGGAGGATTTACCGGTCAATTACCAGAACCTGAAAATAAGAAAGAAAATCTTTACACTGGAAAACAATTGTTTTCAATATTTCTTCCTGAAGATTTCAATTATGTAATGACATCAAAATGGTCTAAAGGTACAAAAGGAAAAGAAAAAGATGTTGTAATTAAAAATGGCCAATTAATTAGTGGAGTTATTGATAAATCATCAATTGGTGCTGAAGAACCAGAAAGTGTGCTACATAGAATTGCCAAAGATTATGGTAATGAAAAAGCAAAGATTTTCTTAAACTCTGAATTGATTGTCATCAAACAATTCATCACACACTATGGATTTAGTTATGGATATGGTGACTTAGAAGTACCAGAAAAAGATCGTGAAGGAATTAGTTCTGACATCAGTCAAACATATGATGAAGTGTTAGATTTGATTAGTCAAGAAAAGAAAGGAACACTAAAGGCAACTAGAGGAATGACGACTCAAGAAACTCTTGAAGCATATATTGTAAATAATTTAGGTAAACTAAGAGATAGAGCTGCCACTGCTGCAAATCTATCATTAGATGATAATAATGCAGGTAAAATTATGGCAACAACTGGTGCTAGAGGTTCATCACTAAATGTGGGACAAATGGCAGGTGCTTTAGGTCAACAAGCAAGAAGAGGTAATCGTCTCAACAAAGGCTACAATAATCGAGTTTTAACTCACTTTGAAGAACATGAAAATGATCCTGACGCTCATGGATTTGTAAAATCAAATTATCGTGATGGATTATCCACTCTAGAATTTTTCTTCCATACTATGGGTGGTAGAGAAGGTCTTGTAGATACTGCTGTAAGAACACAACAGAGTGGATACATGCAACGAAGGTTGATCAATGCATTAGAACACATTAAATTAGAATATGATGGAACTGTAAGAGATCCACACGGTCATATCATTCAATTTTTGTATGGTGAAGACGGAATTGATGTGGCAAAAAGTGACCATGGTGAAGCATTTAACATTGATAGATTAATTGAATCTGAAAGTATTGTTGATTCTGGAAAGGTAGCAACAAAAGATGTTATTGCACCAATTATCAAAAAATATACTAGTGCATTTAATCCTCGTTTATCAAGTGCTGTTAGTACTTCATTAGAAAATTCAAAATTAAGTAAAGAAGGTGTTGAAAAAGTAGCAAAGAAAGGATTGTCATTATACAATAGTGCAAAAGCAGAACCTGGTCAGGCTGTAGGAATTGTAACTGCTCAATCAATTGGTGAACCTGGAACTCAGATGACTTTAAGAACATTCCACTTTGCAGGAATTGCAGAAAGAAATGTTACTTTAGGTCTTCCAAGATTAATTGAGTTAGTAGATGCAAGAAAGAAACCTGTTACACCAACAATGGACATCTACTTATCTGCAGATGCAAAAACTGATCAAGCAAAAACTGTTGAAGTTGCTCGAAACATATTACAAACTACAGTTAATGATCTTATTATTGATGCTGATACTGATTATAAAACAAAGATTACTCTAAATCTAAATGAAAGAAAACTAACTGATCGTGGTTGTACTTTAGATGATGTTAAAACAGCATTAGAATCAAATAAAAAATTCAAAATGGAAGATAATGGAATTAATTCAGTTGTTCTAAATCTAGTTGATGAAGAAGCTGATGCTCCTGCTGTAATTGTAGTAAGAAATAAGGTTCTAAAAACAACTGTAAAGGGCGTTCCTGATATCGCACGTGTTACAATTGTTAAAAAGAATGATGAATATGTAATTCAAACAACTGGATCTAATCTTTCTAAAGTTTTAGAGGTTCAAGGAATTGATAAAAATAATGTTAGAACAAATAATGTTTCTGAAATTGCAGAAACACTTGGAATTGAGGCTGCACGAAATGCTTTGATTAATGAATTAAGTAACACATTAGAGGATCAAGGTCTAGAAGTTGACCAGAGATATCTTATGTTGGTATCTGATTTGATGTGTCATCGTGGTTACATGCAACAAATTGGACGTCATGGAATTGCAGGTACCAAAGATAGTGTATTGGCACGTGCTGCCTTTGAAATTACTGTACCAACAATTGCTGGAGCAGCAAGAACAGGTGAAACAGAACAACTTAGAGGAATTACAGAAAATGTCATAGTTGGAAGTCAAATTCCAATTGGAAGTGGAACTGTAGACTTGTACATGCAAGTTGCAAAAAAACGCGCTTCTGATAAATCCTAAAAAATATTAACTAAGAATTTTCTATAAAATTATGTTAGAAACGTGGGTAGATAAAATTAGAACAAATGATCCCAAACAAGTAGCATCATTATATCATGACGATGGATTACTACTTGGAACGTTTTCTGACATAGAACGAAAAGGATATGATCTTATTTTGCAATATTTTGAAAATTTATTAAAATCAAAAGTTGATGTTGAAATTGTCACACAACACAAACATGAAACTGATTCTATAGAAACAAATTCTGGTCTTTACAACTTTATTGTAGATGGTAAAACTGTAAATGCAAGATTTTCATTTGTTTTCATAAAAGTCGATGGTGATTGGAAAATCTTGTCACATCACTCTTCAGTTCTTCCAGAAGGTCACTAAGACTTTTAATCATAACAAACTTTTGAAAAATATGGCTAAGAAAGATTCTAATTATAAAAAACCTCAAGACCCAAAAAGTTTTGGAGCATTTCTTAAGAAGAGAGCTCCAATATATCTTGGATTAATTGGATTGTTTCTCTTGTTTGTATATCCATCATTAACTGAAAAAGATCTTAATTCAATACTTGATGATTCATTTGAAGGTAATGATAGAATTGCAGTTGACATGGTTAAATTTTATTCTGGACCAAATGATTCTGGAATTAAGATTATAGAAGTTATTGAAGAAAAAATTAATGAAAAACATGAAGGTCAGAAAATTTTTGATGATGAATACACTAGTGCAAAATTTTTCGTTGATCCTATTCCAAATTTTCTAGAAGCAAATGACGAATTTACTCATCAAGTAATTTTCACATTTGATGCTGAGGATAATCAACAATTGATTTACAGCTGGTTTGTTAATGTTGAAAATGGAGAAATTTCTCCAATTGATGATGTTACAAAAAATATACAACAAACCGTCGATTATTCTGACTAATTTCTTTAGGTATTAATTATCAAAAATTTATGATATTTTATGAAAACACGATTAGGCTGTTCATTTGAGATTGATTTTGCTCATACTCTGAGAGGTCATCCAAAATGTGGAAAACCACATGGTCATACATCTAGAATAATAGTTGAAGTTCAAGGTGATGTAAAGAAAGGTGAATCATATGAAGATAATATGGTTATTGAGTTTGATAAAATGAAAAAATTATGCTGGGAAACAATTGAACAACTTGATCATAGAAATCTAAATGACATATTTGATTTCCCAACATCAGAAAATATCACAGAATGGATTTTTGAAAATCTAAAAGATAAAATTCCATTACATTCTGTAAAATTCTTTGAAGGAACAAACAAGTATTGTGAAATCACATCTGACTAGAATTATTTAATTAAAATTTCTGTAGAAACTGTGTCTGTTAACGGAATTGCTCCTTTAATTGAATCCCATACAAATCTATCAATTGAATATTTTCCAGTTTCTTGCACCGTCCATGAAACAGACATACCAAGTTCTTGAGATGGAATAACTTGACCGGTTACCCATGATAAAGATACGACATTATTGTTTTCATTTTTTATTTGTACAATATATGTAAATTCTTGAGCGTAATCTAGTGTATTCTTAATTTTAGAAAAAATTATCCCTGTTTTTCCTATGTCTAATTCTTTAATTAATTTTCCATCTTGTGACAAAATCTCTGATTCAAACAAGGATAATCTTTCTGTTGATGATAAATTTGAAATGATTTTTTCTTGAGCTAAAATATCTAATTCATTATTTGTATTGTAAGGTCTTGGTAATGTTCTATCTGTATACTTTGCAGTAATTTGTGAATCTGGTAGTGCATAAAGACGACTTCCATTAGATTGATCATCTCTTGTAAATGAGACAATTCCTTCAAAAACTCCTGAATTTTCTGTTGTTTCAGAAATTTCTAAATTAATCCCTGCACTATCATCTTCAGAAAATACTTCAATGTTTGCTGTATCGATACTTTCGGGATTCAAGTTCATATCCCTTTCAAATAATTTAATTTTTGCAAATTTTTCAGTTACATCCATTATCTGTAAATCTCCTTCATTCCATTCTATTTTTGCAGATTCAGATAGAATCACTCCATCTGCAAATTCAAATGAAACTGTTATTCCTGAATCTCCATCATTTTGAAGATATCCTCCGTTTGGCCCTCCTCCTAATGTTCTTGGATTTGTATCATTCACACCATCTCCATCAACATCATGAAGAAATCCTGTTAGAATAATTTCTCCTGTAAAAATTCCACTCGTTGGATCTGTTTCGTATAGTTTGTACTCTTCTAATCTATGTTCCTTTGTGTAAACATCAACTGAATAATTTGGATCACCTCCAATACTATCAATTAGATTCATTCCTGTGTTCCAGCTCGGAGCAATAATTGTAATTTCCACTTTTTCAGTCCAACTGTAAACTGGTTTATTAAAAAAGATAGGTGCATATGGTTTGTCATAATCTGGAATTTCTTCAGCAAACGCGAATTGTGCTATCGGCACTAAAAATAATATCAAAAAAATTTGTTTTAGCATACCTCTGCTATGTTTTAATATTATTTATACGACAACAGATTCCATATTGAAAAAATCTGAATTAAGAAAATTAATCTCTGATTATTCATTACTAAAAACCAAATCAAAAAAACATGATGTGACTGATGAATTA
>CABXGK010000013.1 GCA_902511735.1 uncultured marine group I thaumarchaeote | reverse complement strand
GAAAAGATGTTACAACTGCGCTAACTGAGTCTATAACTCTGACAGATAATACCTCAATAGGTAGTGCAACTACTGCTTCACTATCCGAATCAGTATCATTTTCTGACAACATATCAAAGCAAGTGGATACTAATCTAACAGAGTCAGTTACGCTATCAGATAGTATTTCAATTGGAAAAGCAGTAACTCAACTATTATCCGATGCCATAAGATTGACAGATGTAACAACTTCTGGGGGTATTGTAAAATCAACTGTAGAGATTAACGATTTGACTGCAAATGGTCCAGTGTTAGTTGACGAAGATCGTTTTGGTGAATCCATTGTAAACATTGGAGACATTGATGGAGATGGAGTTAATGACTTGGCAGTGGGTGCACCTCAGGACGACAATCTTGGATCAAATCAGGGTGTGTTACATATTATGTTCATGAATTCAAATGGTTCTGTAAAATCAACTGAAGAGATTAACGGTACAACTTCAAACGGTCCAACATTAGCTAATGGATGGTGGTTTGGATGGTCAGTTGAAAACGTTGGAGATATTGATGGTGATGGTACAAATGAAATTGCTGCAGGTGCAATTCTCGCTAATAGTGGAGGTAAACAAAAAGGAGCAGTGAACATAATGTTCATGAATGATGATGGCTCTGGCTCTGTTGACTCTACTGTACCGATTAATGATTCCACTGCAAATGGTCCAACATTAAACATTGCAGATCGTTTTGGATATTCCATCGCAAATATTGGAGACCTTGATGGAGATGGATTTGGGGACTTGGCAGTCGGTGCAGCATATGATGATGGAGATGGAGGTGACAATCGTGGTGCAGTGCATATTATGTTCATGGGATCATCTGGTTCGGTAAAATCAACTGTAGAGATTAATGATTCCACTGCAAATGGTCCTGATTTAACTAATGGAGATCGTTTTGGATATTCCATTGACAATCTTGGCGATTTGAATGGAGATGGAGTTAATGACTTGGCAGTGGGTGCACCTTACGACGATAATTCAAACACAGATCGTGGTGCGATACACATCATGTTCATGAAAACAGATGGCTCTGTAAAATCAACTGTAGAGATTAACGATTTGACTGCAAATGGTCCTGATTTAACTAATGGAGATAATTTTGGAACAAGTATTGATCAGGTTGGTGACCTTGACAATAATGGAGTTAATGACTTGGCAGTGGGTGCATATTTGGATGATGATGGCGGTACCGATCGTGGTGCAATACACATCATATACATGGAATCTACAAAAGATGGCTTTTCTGTAAGTAAAGAAATCAACGTTTCACTTTCTGAATCTGTTGCACTTACAGATAGTATTGGTGCAGGTATAGCAGTCACTCAATCACTATCAGAATCAATATCACTAACAGATAGCATCTCTAATGCTTCAGAAATTGTATTATCTGAATCAATATTATTTGCAGATGGAACCAATCTTGGAAAGACAGTAACTCAGTCATTATCCGAATCAGTATCACTAGACGATAGTGCAGTAAAACAAATTGAAACTAAACTATCTGAATCAATATCTCTCTCAGATAGCATTTCTACAATCAAATCAAGAATTATCTCACTTTCGGAATCAGTTCTCTTAACAGATAGCCATTCAAAGGCAATTGATACTAAACTAACAGAGTCAGTATCGTTAGACGATGGTGTTTCAAAGGCAGTGGATAAGAAATTATCAGAATCTGTACAGCTGATTGATTTCAGACCATCTTCACCTACAGACATTGTTGCAGTAGATGCTGAAATTATCACTGTCAACCAAGGTGATGGAAGTGAAGCCAATGTGTATACTGTCGAAACAGTTGTTATTGGTGGAAAGACGTATGCAATAGTTACAGGTCAAATGGCAGGTGCGTCATCATTGTATACAATGCAGATGATTGATGTCAGCTATCCTACAAACATTGTTGAAAAAGACTCAGTATTGTTAAACTCTCCTGGTGAGAGATATTTCTTGGGCTTGGATACATTTACTATTGGTGCAAGTACGTATGCGATACTTTCAACAACTATTTCAGGTGGTGTACGAGTATACGATATCAGTGATCCTGAAAACATAGTATCTAAAAACACAATGTCTGATAATGCTGCACTTATGTTAAAAGGTGCAAGAGATGTTGAAATATTTACTATTGGTGCAAGTACGTATGCGATAGTTGCAGCATATTTAGACAAGGGTGTACAGATAATTGACATTAGTGATCCTGAAAACATAGTAGCTAAAAATGCATTTAGCTTCGATTCAGTGGTGCTTACATACCCAGAAGATGTTGAAATATTTACTATTGGTGCAAGTACGTATGCGATAGTTACAGCATATGGAGGAGGAACTGGTGTTCAGATAATTGACATTAGTGATCCTGAAAACATAGTAGCTAAAGACACAATGGTTGATACAGGATCACTTGTGCTTCAACAGGCAAAGGATGTGAATGTATTTACTATTGGTGCAAGTACGTATGCGATAATTACTAGTTTTAGTGATGACGGTGTTCAGATAATTGACATTAGTGATCCTGAAAACATAGTAGCTAAAGATGCTCTGGTGTATGATGGAACCCTTGAGCTACGATACTCAGATGGTATTGACACGTTTACGAGTGGCTCCAGTACGTATGCCATTGTTGCAAATTGGGGATACACCTCTGGCGGTGTACAAACACTTGACATCAGTGATCCTGAAAACATAGTTGCACTAGATGCTGAAACTGATGGAAATAATGGATTTGATATGCTTACTGGCGCAAAGGATGTTGATACGTTTACTATTGGTGCAAGTACGTATGCGATAGTTACAGCACAGGAGAGTGGCGGGGGTGTACAGATAATTAAATTATTAACAACTGGCGAGGGTCTTGTTGTAAGTAAAACAATCACTCAATCACTATCAGAATCGATTGGATTAGCTGATAGTATTATTATTACTCAAGAAATAGTATTATCCGAATCAGTATTATTTACAGATGAAACTGTTATTGGAAAAACAGTCACTCAATCACTATCAGAGGAATTACAACTACAAACAGCCAGTCAATATAATGACATCACTGCAATAAGAGCAGCGATTCTGGGAAATCAATTGGGCCATCATGCGGGTGGTGGAAGTTGGGCCTCACTAGTCCATTTGCATTCAGATAAGTATGTGTTAGCCACGTACATTGGACCAGGTGGTCCGTACGGATCAGGAATTACTACATTCACCATCTCGTCTGATGGTCAAACAATTACAAAATTAGATTATATGAAACATGATACGTATACCAGCGGATACAACTCCATAGTAAAAGTGGATTCAGATACGGTTGCGGTAGCGTATAAGGCCTCTGGTGGTTACATTTCAACATTTGATATTGACAGTGACGGAGACATTACAAAAGTAGATACTTTAAAGCATACTACAAGTGGTGGATCTTACAACTCACTAGTTCAAGTTGATTCAGATACGTTTGCGGTAGCGTATGAGAGTGGTGGACTATACATTGCGACAGTGGATATTGACAGTGACGGAGACATCACTGCAGTAAAGACACAATCTGAGGGAAATCTTCCATATCATGCTAGTGGACAAGGATACAACTCACTAGTTCAAGTTGATTCAGATACGTTTGCGGTAGCGTATCATGGTTCTACTGGTGGTGGCACTTCGCCTGAGGGGGGTTACATTTCGACATTTACCATCTCGTCTAATGGTCAAACAATTACAAAAGTAGATACTTTAGAGCATGATGAAAGAAACGGAAAATGGCACTCCCTAGTTCAAGTGGATTCAAATACGTTTGCGGTAGCGTATCAGACTCCTGATGGCGGTTTCATTTCGACAGTTGATATTGACAGAGGCGGAGACATCACTGCAGTAAAGACACAATCTGAGGGAAATAATCTAGAGTATCGTGATAACCCTAACGGTGCGGAGTCTTGGGGCAAGTCATTTGTTAAAATGGATTCAGATACGTTTGCGTTAGGACATGATGGGGCTAGCAGCGGAGGTCACATCACTACATTCAACATCTCGTCTAATGGTAAAGCAATCACAAAATTATCTACTTTACAGCATGATACAGATTATGCAGCAAGAGGAACCATGCTCAAAGTGGGTTCAGATACAGTTGCAATAGCGTATTATGGTGGTGGCGGTAATGGCGGTATCATTTCTACAGTTACAATTGGAACAGGAGCTGATCTAATTTCAGTAAATAAGAATATCAACACTTCACTTTCAGAATCTGTTGCATTAGGAGACAGTATTTCTGTAGGTAGAGCAATTACTCAATCACTATCAGAAACAATTTCATTTGCAGACAGTATTACTAAAACACCAGTAATTAATTTATCAGAATCATTATCACTTACAGAAAGTTCTGAACTTAAGTATCCACCAAAACTTTCAGAATCAATATCATTTACTGATACAGTTTCGATAGGAAGAAATCCAAATGCACCAACACTTGCTGCAGCACCTGGAAACAAGGAAGTTGTCTTATCATGGAACAAGCCAGTTGATCCACGAGTAAACACAATCACAGATTATGTAATTCAACACAGCATGGATAACGGTTCGACATGGGTTACAATTAATGATGGTAATAATGCCATAAACGCATACACAGTATTAGCTAACTACAACGGATGTCCTCCAGGAGCCGCGCCATGTATTGCAAATGGTGATGAAGCACAATTTAGAGTACAAGCAGTTAACAATCTTGGCGGCGGACAATTCTCTGCACCAGTAGAGATTACTCCTGGAGTTTCAACTGCAAATGTACCAACAATTACAGTAACACAAAAACCAGAAAAATTAACTGTAGAATGGATTACAACTAATCCAACGATTGTTTCGGATTATCTGGTTTATTATGGAAATAGTGTGCTAGGTCCATGGACTCTGTATGACGACGGATTGTCAACTACAACAACAATTGACGTTGAAGGATTCACAGCCTTTGAACCTACGTTTGTAAAGGTGCAACCAATTAGTTCTGAAACTGCATGTCCAACAGAAGAATCACAAATCAGATGGGCAAAACCTGGAGAAACTACACCAAAACAAATCAAGGTCTTATTTGCAATACCTCAAGAAAACACTGCTCTACTTGAATGGAAAGCACCAAAAGATGGCGGCTCAGACATAATGGAATATCAGGTAAGAAAGAGAATTGCTGCAGACCCATCTGCATCTCCGGCACAACCCGCAGGACCGTGGCAACATTATCCAGGAATCGAAATCACATCTGTAAGAGGAGGTGAAGTTTGGCATGAAATGCAAGTCACGGGATTGCCATCAAATTCTAAATTTGATTTCCAAGTTCGTGCGAAAAATATGGTAGGACCAAATGATGAAATTGGAACCAATCCAGGACTTGGATGGTCAGTTTCTCAAACTATTCAAACACAAGAAGTGAAAATGCCTGATCCTGATGTCTATTGGGGAAACGACGGCATAGATAATGATCATGATAGAGAAATTGATGAACAAGATGAACAAAGAATGGGCCCACCGCCACTTGGTGACAGCTTCAACTATGATGCAGAAGGAACACAATATGCCGACGATATGAAGTTTGACGGTACAAAAGACTTTGGAGCAGGTCAGACATTTGGAGATAATACGGAATTTGTAGATGGACAAGAATTCGATGATGACGTAAACTTTACTGGTGAAGGAATAAAGTTCGGCGGATCAACATTCAGAAATCCAGAGACCTTTGGAGTAGGAGCAGAGTTTGTTGGTACCCAAGAATTTACTGGACAGAATACATTCAGTGCTAATACTAAATTTAATGGAGACCAAGACTTTGGTACCAATGTACAAACATTTGGTGCAGGAACACATTTCATAGGAACTGCTGACTTTGCAGGTGGGCAAGAGTTTGCAGCAGATACAAAGTTTGCAAGAGGACAAACATTTGATAATAATGAAGACTATGATTTCGGAGGATTAGGAATTGACTTTGGCCATGGTACAAACTTTGGTAAGGCACGAATATTTGGAGCATCAGCTAACTTTACTGCAGGTACACAAACATTTGTGGGACAAAACACATTTGCTAAAGGAACAGAGTTTGCAGCAGGGCAAGAATTTAGTTCTGCACAAGTATTTGGAGAAGGTCAAAAATTTGCAGAGAATATGAAATTTGGAGATGGTCAAACATTTGCACTTGACTTTGACTTTGACAAAGAAGGTTTAGAATTTAATGATAATACAATTTTCTGTCAGGGCGAAGAGATAGGAGCTGGTGCAGAATTCAAGGGAGCAGTAGAATTAGGAGGAGCGACCAAATTCAAAGGCGAAGCAGGAAAACCAATAAAATTTGCAGCAGGTCAGGACTTTGATGATTATATTCACGACTTTATAGGCGAAGTAGAATTCATGGGAGAAATGGATTTCAAGGAAGGTCAGGACTTTGAGGGAGATGTAGAATTCAAGGGATTGTTTGATTACGACGATATGGTTGGCAAAAAGCTTGAGTTCAAAGGAGATGATGTACATTTCTTCATGCCACCACCGGTATTGATAGGAGATGAGATCTATGTCCCACCGCTTGCAATTCCACCGGGAACCGTATTCGGTGATGGATTCGATTACGACGATATGTTCTCAGATGCTGATGGCGATGGAGTAAATGACGAATACTATGTGTTTGAACCAGGAGTAGAATTTGCAACAGAAACTAGATTCCCACCAATGATAGAATTTGCAGATGGATTCTCTAAAAGTGACATGTTAGGAAAGACATTCACATTTGATGAAGGTGTTTTCTTTGCAGGTGATCCAGTTTTCCCATCAGGACAAAAAATTAAACCAGGAGTAATGTGGGACGAACCACCAACATTTGAATCAGGAGTTGACATAGACCCAGGACTTGCATTACCAGCAAACACAAAGTTTAGTGAAAACTTGGAACTGCCAGCTTTTGTTGCAGCGCCATATGGAATGGTACTTGAGCCAATAACATGTAGTGACACAGAGTGTATACCAGATGAAAGTGCATATTTAGCTCCAGGGGAACTATTACTTCCAGGTGTTGATCCAGCACCAATTGTAAACTTCATTACAGGTACTAACAAAACATTTGCAAATCCAGGTCTTGGATTTGAAATGGCATTTGACACAGTTGCAAAAGATGGAAAGGTAAATGTTGATTTACAAGACCCTGCAACGGTTCCAGGAACATCTTCAGGTGATACTCCAGGACAACGTGCCATGACATCAGGTTCAGGAATTTTCCAAAATGTCGGTTCAATAATTGATGTATCAGTGGATACAGCATCTGCCACAGGAGAAATGACTGTTACATTACCATATGATGAATCGACACTTGGTACTTTCTCTGAAGATGAAATTGTGTTATTGCATTATACAGGTGGGGAATGGGTCACAGTTGAAAACATAACAGTTGATAAAGTGAATAATAAAGTATCAGGAACTGTTACCTCCCTTTCACCATTTACCGTTGGAAAACAAACAGGTACGGTTTCAACGGGTAGTTCTAGTACTACAGGAACTTCAGGTAGCGGTGGTGGTGGCGGTGGTGGTGGTGGCGGTGGTGGCTTTAGTGAAGGAGATAAAGCAGATTATCCATCATTAGCAATAGTAGAAGTCACATACGATACAAATGCAAATATTGTAAGAGTTGTTGTAGAGCCAGAATATGAAAAAACAGATGTCATAATCAGAACCGCAACGGGATTTGAATTGGCACAAAAGATCGAGACACACCCAATTTTGAATCAAGCAACATACGAAGCATCATTATTTTCAGATAGCGGACCGTTACAAGTTACTGCTACAGCATTTGTCAAATCACTAGTGATTGAAGCAACTCCTTTAGTTGCCACAATTTCAGCAGGTACTGGAACCATCAAGTTTGACAAAACAGATGAACTTCCAGTTATTACTACATCACCAACAACAACTACACCATCTGAAGATTTCCAAAAACCAGATGATTTCATTTCAGATAAACAATGTCCACTAGGAACTAGCATTATAGATGGAAAATGTACACCTCAAACATTACAAGAACAACCGCTAGCAGTACAATTTGCGGTAATCTTACTGTTGGTGTTATTAGCAATTGGATTAACACTAGCAATTAAATTCAGAAAACGTATAGAGAGAAAGATTATTTCAGGACAATTACTATTTGAAAGAGAGTTAGAAACAATCAGACCACCTACAATAACAAAACCTGAACCACAAATCATCATTCCAGAACAATTAGAACAAGAAAAACCTGTCCTTATAGAATTACTTGAATCCTTACAAAGACAAGAAATAATTCAGAAAAAAATACATTTGTTAGATTCTCAATTATTAGAAAACGTAAAAGAAGAAGCAGAGATCAGAGAGAGATTAACCATTTTAATAAAATTAGTAGAAATTAGAATAAATCTAATAGAACCATTATCATTACAACAACTCAAAGCACTACCACAGCCAAAGCGTACTTACAAGAAAAAGAGAAAAGTGTTGACAGTCGAACACAAAGCAAAGATTGCAGCTGCAAGAAAAGGTAAGAAACAGACTGAGATAACTAAACAGAAAATTGTGTTATCCAAGACTGGCAGAAAGATGTCTGATGAGCACAAAGCAAAGATTGCAGCTGCAAGAAAAGGTAAGAAACAGACTGAAGAGACAAAACAGAAAATATCTGAATCTCGAATTGGTAAGAAACAGACTGAAGAGACAAAACAGAAAATATCTGAATCTCGAATTGGTAAGAAACAGACTGAAGAGACAAAACAGAAAATATCCCGATCTAAAAAAGCTGAAAGTAAAAAGGAGGAACATTCAGATGAAACGTAATTCTTCAAACAAACATAGGAATTTGTTACTTATTGTACTATGTTGTATGATAATCATACCAAATGCAGTATATGCACAAGATGACCAAGTACCACTACAGGTTGAATACGAACAATACATACTAGAAAGAACAGGCGAAGTACTAGTGAAGATATTCGGCAGTATAGAATTAGATGGACATCAAGCATCTAGAACATTTGTAACACTGACACACACTTCACCAATTGGAGAATCACAAAACCACAATGTTAGAACAAACAATTATGGATACTATGAATTTTATTTTGTATATAATTGGGATTCTGCACGTGGAAATTATAACATTAACATAAGCAAAGATGGACAAGATATCGATAATACATCATATGAATTAATACAAAATCCATCATACAAATCAGATAAACAAGTTATAGAAGATTATTGGATGGAGAATGAAAAAGAAAAAGAATTAATCAACACTGTGATTAATGCATGGGAATATTATGAAGGAAATAAAAAAGAAGTTAATTACTGGATGAAGAATATTTTCCATTGGTATTACACAAATTCTATCACTGAAGAAGAAGTTATTAATTCAATTCAATATTTAATAAAAAATGACGTTCTGAAATTAAATTAAATTTTGTAATGTTCAGTTATTCTGGATATTATTTCACGTTCTTTTTGATGTTCTTCTTCTAATAGATTCATCTGTGATTTAATTTCCAGTTCAAGCATAGAACGATCAGTGTTAATTTGTTCTAATCTATTACGAAATTCTGAAATTTGTCCTTGTATTTTATGAGTATCCCTATTTTTATTAACAATATTTAGCCGTTCTAATCGTAAACCTTCTAATTCCTTTTCTTGCGATGCACGTAATTTTTGGGCATCTTGTATTTTTTCTAGAAGTTCATTTTCTTCAACAGTTAATTGTGATAATTGTGTATTAGTGGAGAAAAGCTCTTCTGTTTTTTGATCAACTTCAATTCTAAGTTCTTTTATTCCATGAGATATTTCTTTTTGTAATATTTGTAAATCAGATCTTAATTTCTGAATATGCTGTTTTTTAGAAATTGTTTTATCATCAAATTGCTGTTTCTTTGCGTTCAAATCAGAGAGTAATTCTTTTGATTTAATTTCTTTTAATTTTGCATGTTTTTCTTTTAATTTATTTTCAAGAGAATCAATTATTGCAGAATGAGAACTAGGCAATACTTGTTTTTCAGGAACCACAAAGTTTGATTTATTTAGATACAGTTTTTTCATGGCATCATATTTTTTTTGTTTATCTACATCCAAATCAGATTTTTCCATATTAGCCAGAAAGTGTCACATCACTTATAATTTTCTAATATTATATGAAAACAGTGAAAGAAAAGAAGAAGAAAGATGAGGAACACGAGCACTTTGTAAACGACGATCCTACAAAATTTGATCCTAGTAAAATGGAAGACATTGCAAAAGAAGCAATAAAAAAATTCAAATCATTGAACAGCTAACTAAACCCTGCACCAAATTCATCACCTTTAGTTAAAGGATCTACATCTTTTGCATTTTTCATTGCAATGTACAAAAATGCTTCATTAACTACCTCAGATGTGATTGAATTATCTACACCTAGCGTAATTGCAAATTTTTGTAGATGTTCAATGTTTTCAGAGGAAGGTTCATCCAAAGAAATTTTTTCATCAGAGATTTTTAATGCAATTTTCTCAATGCATTGATTCCTATGAGTGTCGTCCAACGTAAATAGATTAAATCACTATGTATTAAACAATCAAGATTCATTTTCATCGTGTCCAATTACATGTTTTTCACAGTAATAGAGATCATTCATATTACAATAATATGAACAATCACTTTCACATAATGCACATTTTGGTTTTTTATCATCAACAGATAATTTGTAATGGTAGTTTTTACTTTTCAATTTTTCCTAGTTTGTTTTTTAATGATATTAAACTACGAAGAATTAATCCAGATAAACCTAAATTTTGTATAAGCATAGTTGTAGATTCATTTAGTGCATCGTCACCTCTATATCCTTCATCATAAAGAATTTCAATTTGGCCTTGATCTGTATCAACCAAAGCAGTAATTACTGAATATTCACCTAAATTTTCATCTGTTTTAATTTTATATCGTAACAATTCAATTTGTTTAATTTCAACACCATCTTGTGTAATTTTCCCATCAGAAAAGATCACATTTCTATTATCAGGTTCTTTTTCAATTCTTTCTGAATCTGGAACATCTACAAATTTCATATTTTAAATAATGAATTACCATATTAAAAGAAAAAAGAATACTTATAACACATTTACTAGTGAACCTCTTTTGTTATGGACTACGGAAAACTTTGTAATGCATTATTGGAGTCAAGTGAAAAGATCCGTTATGTAGGAGTGTACAATTCCTTTAGCGGAGATGTTTACGAAAAAATGCAAAATGGCACTGCACGTCATTTTGATAAAGATCAAACAAAAAAATCTATGACTCAAGCAATAATGAGATGGAAGACACGAAAACAGTTTTCTGCAGAAATAGGAGAGCCAGAATTTGCCATGACCAGATACGAAAAAGTAAACAGAATAACAATGGCTTGTGGAAAAGATGGATTACTTATGTTCAGTACAGAGGTGGATGTACACCTTTGTGACATTATCGATGATGTGACAAAAATGGTGAAAGAACATGTTGACAAGTCAGATGATGAAGATGGTTCACGTAACATTAGATCCTAGATCCTAAAACTTATTTTACTTACAGTGTGAATTTTTGTGTGAATCACCATCATTTTGAAGGTAAAGACATACCACACATTAAACTTGATTCTAAGACAACAGTAAAAGAATTAATTGAGATTTATGCAAATTCAGGATTTAATGCAAGACAATTAGGGGAGGCCGCAAAATTATACCAAAAAATGATTCAAGAAAATGCAACCATTTGTTTAACTGTTGCAGGTGCAATGACACCGGTAGGATTTGGAGGAATTATCAAAACTCTTTTAGAAAAAGGATTTGTTGATTGGATTGTTACAACAGGTGCTAATGTTTACCATGAAGATCATTTCGCATGGGGATTGCCGGTAAAACAGGGTCATTTCGAAGTTGATGACAACATATTGTATGAGAAAGAAATTGTAAGGATTAGAGATGTTTATGTTAAATTTTATGAGACATTGGAATTAGAAGACAACATCATACAAAATGTATTTAAAAATAAATTCTCAGATAAACCATTCACAACTGCAGAATTTTGTAATGTTCTGGGTCAAATTAGTAAAGAAAAATCAAAATTTCCCGAGAAAAGTTTTCTTACAACAGCATATGAATTAGATATTCCAGTATACGTGTCAACACTCAAAGATTCATCTCTTGCAATGAATTTAGCAGTTCATAGATTAAAAAATAAACAATTCAATTTAGATTTTGTTAAAGAGATAATAGAGCAAGCGGCTATTGTATACAATTCAAAAAAATCAGGAATTTTAGAATTAGGAGGAGGCGTTCCAAAAAATACTGCACAGCAAACAGGACCACTATTAGATCAAATTTTACGAAAAGATCATGGAGGACAAGATTACATTATTCAAATTACAGATGCACGTCCAGATACAGGAGGATTATCAGGTGCAACATTACAAGAAGGAAAAAGTTGGGGCAAAGTACAAGATTCACATGAGGATTTGATCACAGTATATACAGATTCTACAATTGCATTTCCAATGTTAGCGCTTTATGCATTATCAAATGAAGAACCAAGAGAACAAAAAAGAATTTACAAAAAATTAGACAGTTATTATGAAACACTACAAAAATCAGCCAGTAAAGTGCCAGACAAATTTGCAGACATTCTAAAAAAATCAGATATTAACTTGGATTAGGATTTTTTGTTAGCCTTTCTTCGAGCAGCTTTTTGATCTGCAAATCGTGCATGTTTTCCAACTTTTCTTTTAGCCATACCAAAAAGAATTTGTTTTTCAATGTAAATGATTCGGTGCATATAAAAAATTAAAAGTGCTTATTTTTCAAATAAAACATGGATAAGTTATTTCCAATCATGATAGCAGTAGTGGCAATTATTGGTTTTTCATCGTCTGCATATTTTTTTAGTCAATCTGACATTAAAATAGAAAGTCCTATTGCTATCGAAATTCAGAGTAAAAATTCAGTAATGCAAGAAATAGAATCATGTATTGAACAAAATCTAGCAGAAGAAAGTTCTATTGCATTAAACTCATTCAATACAAATATGCTACTAACACTAAAAGAAGCAGCCATTGAAGCTGACAATGATGAAGAATTAGAAAAAATCAAACAAAAACTTTACACATTAACAAACTGTAGGCCTTAGATTAGCCTCTTTCATATCTAGCACGTTCTAATGAACGGTCATCTTTTGTTGCCTTTTTCCATTCTTTGTAGTGTTCCTTACATAGACCAGATTTTTTGCCTGATGCGTTAAGACGTAATCCAGCATCTTCAACTTTTTTTGTATTAAGTGAACGTACTGCATCATTTTCACAACCGTCAACATTACATTGTGAACCTTTTGAAACTAGACCCATGGTTATAACAATAATTCAAGAGTTAATAAAGTTGAAATGAAGAAAGTTTTTGTTCGTTTATAAATAGGAATTCAAATGTTAAATCATGGGCAGTAAGAACAAATCCGTCTCATCAAGTGAAAAATCACAAGGTGGAAAAGATAAAACAAAAAAAGACAAGAAAGATCATACTGATAAAAAAGAAGTTGCAGTATTCATTAATGAAGATGAGGCAAGCAAGATAATCAAATCATCAAAAGCAATTACAATTCAAGATTTAGCAAGACAGACAAATGTAAAAATTTCAACTGCAAATGCATTTCTTAAAAAAGCATTATCAGAAGGAACTGTGAAAAAAGTAGGTGGATTTAGTGGGCACTACATCTATCAGCCAGCATCACAATAGATAGAGACTTCATCTCCAGAATTACATTTCAATAATTCATCAACACCATCAATAATTTTTCCAATTGGAGTTAGATCTTTTCCAACCTTTGTATCCTTATAAAAAAAACAAAATGCATGACCTACAGATAAAAAAGCAATGTCACCCTTCTTGAATTCATTTCTAGTACGCTCTCCACCAGATTCAATATGAGATTCAACATATACACCACTAGTACCAAGTATGTGAATTGTTCCAGTAACAGGAAGTGAACGAATTATTGTGCCAACTAATGATGGAGAAAGATGGCGTTTTAATTCACATTTGATTTTTGTTTTACCGATTATTTCCAAAATTACTTGAGATTTTGATACAGATCCACTATCCATTACAAAATGTAAGCTTTGGATTATATAATGGCATTTTTTAATTAGTTTACTTGTCTGAGCCTGAAGAAACACCAATTACAACTGAAAAGAAAGAAGAAGAACCAGCTCCACTTGTTGAAGAAGCAAAATTAGAAGAGATTATTCAGCCAGAAACAGAAGAAATTGATCCTGACGCAGAAGTTAGCGTTCATGCAACCATGGAAAAGGCAATTGAAAATTATAGAAAAATCAAAGAAGGAAAAGAAGAATTAACAGATAAACAACTAGACGAATTAGAAAAAAAATGTGAAGCAATTAGACAACGAGAAATTATTGATGTTGACGAACAACATGAAGCAATAGAATTAAGTTCAGACGGAAAAATATTGATGGGACCTCCAACATTAACAAGATTTGAAAAAGCAAGAATCATGGGAGCACGTGCATTACAATTATCATTAGGAGCTCCCCCATTCATAGACATTCCAGTAAATGCAGCGACCTCATTAGATATTTCAATGAAAGAACTAGAAGAAAGAGTAATTCCAATTACAATTAGACGTGTTTTACCTAACGGGGATTATCAGAATATACCATTATTTGATTTCAAAGAATAGACGATTCGTCTATAAAATTTAAAAGACGTTTAACGAGATTATAATTAAGAATGGAATTACAAGAAGTTAAACGATCAGAAACTAATGTAGATAAAGACAGTTTTTTTGTTAAAGATGAGTCGGTCATGGCAAGTGCAGTAGACGTTTTAACAACATTATCAGCAAATAAAAGAATAGTATTGGTGGCTAAAGGAACTTTAATTCCAAATGCAGTGGCTGTTGCAAATATTGTCACAGAAAACATGTTGAAAGGAAATTCAAAAATTCAAGATATAAAATTAGACAGTGTCATTTCAGAAGAAGATGGACAAATGATTTCAAATATAGAAATTGTTTTAATCAAAAATTAGTAAACGCTGCCAGGTCCTTTTAGAAGCATATTTTCACATTCCTTACATATTGCTTCATCTATATCAGATTCCAAATTATGATGTATATCACAAATTAAGAGACTAGTTTTAATATAATTACAAAGGCCAATGAATTTTGATAAGCTTGAAGGAGAATATGCCATATCAGATGAAAGGTCAGAAGCTATTTCATCAATCATTTCAGATACTTGTTTTTCTGCAGACAGTTTTTTAATTAATTCTGGATCACCACGAGTTCCACGAATGTAATTACTGATTGCAGCTTGTGTAACACCTAACATTTTTGAGATCTCATCTTCACGTATTTCATGTTGTTCAGCCAAGTTTTTTGCAAGTATTGCACGTAATGCAGGAATCAAAGTTTTTGATTCAATTTCTGCAGGAAGTAACATGAGATAATTTAACACAATTACCTTATAAGTTCCGCTGAAATTAGCTTCAACTATCTCTTAATGAATTAACAAATTTTTATTTGAAATGATATTCAAAATAGATTATGACAACAGACATGGATCAATGCAAAACGTTGTTACAAAATGCTGTAAGAGAATGCAAATCAGAATGGATTGCATTATCAGGCGGACTAGATAGCAGTATACTAGCACATCTTCGAAAAGATCAGAAATCACAAGCAATAACTATAATCACAAAAGATTTTTTGGGCACAGATCTTACTTTTGCACAAATCATTGCCAAACACACAGGAATACATCTATCACTAACACAGGTAACCATGGAGGAAATATTAGATTCAATAAATGAAACAATCAAAATTTTAGGTAATTTTAACGACATTGAAATACGTAATTCAATTGTACCATACAATTACCTCAATACATTGAAAAACAAAGGAGTTGATTCAGTAATTACAGGAGATGGTGCTGATGAAGTCTTTGCAGGGTATAATTTCCTTTTAAAAAAATCAGACAACGAATTGGATGAAGAATTAAAACGAATAAAAAAAATCATGCATTTTCCATCAAGAGATATTGCAAAATCATTAAACATGAAAATTGAAACACCATTTTTGAATGAAGATGTAATAAAATTCTCAGATAGTATTCCAGTTTCAAAAAAAATTAATGTCAAGGAAGGAAAAAAATTTGGAAAATGGATTCTTAGAGAATCATTTGAAAGAGATCTACCAAATAACATCATATGGAGGGAGAAATCCCCCATGCAAGATGGATCAGGAACAAATAATCTGACATACCTATTCAATACAATAATCACAGATGAGATTTTCTTACAAAAAAGAACAAAAATTTTAGAAGAAGACGAAGTGTACATAAGAACTAAAGAATCATTACACTACTACGAATGTTTTAGAAAGTTAAATTCTCTAAAAAAATCAAATTCAGACAACAAATGTCCAGATTGTAATTATGAAATTAATGCGAATTCAAGATTTTGTAGAATGTGTGGAAAATTTCCGATTAATTAGATTTTTTTGACCATTTTTTTGGTTTTTTAATAAAGATCTTTTTGCAACCATCACAACAAAAATGGTATTCTTTTGATTTGTATTCATGAGTTACTGAAAGATCCTCATCAAATTCAAGACCACAAACAGGATCTGTAACTTTCATGGTTTTTTTGAATTAGAGTCGTATTTCTATTTATCTAAACAGTGAGAACTCATTAATCATAAGTATGTCTTATATGGAAAAAAATGAGTTAAGTACATGAAAAAACTTTTTGGAATATGTCCTGAATGTGAAAAGCAGGAATTATTCATGACAGAATACAAATGTCTAAGAAAATTAATGAAAACAAAAAATTGGATTGTTTGTAAAAATTGTGACTATACTATACAAATTGAAAAATTAAAAAATATGTTATGCTGTATTTGATTAAGATACCAGTTTTTTTATAAATTCATCATATTCGGTTTTTCCCATTGAACTTATTTTCATTATTTCAAGATTTTCATCAACATGAGTACTAGATTTTTGACCAATTAATGGAGCAAGAACTCCAGGAGTTGAACGAATGAATTGTAAAAGACCTACAGAAGGAGATGACGATGCAAAAAGTGGTTTTGATTTTGCCCATTCTAAAAGTCGACCTTGCATCAAAGGCACACTTGTAAAAACACCAATACCCAATTCAATTGCAGATTCTAAAATGGATTTTTGTATTCCTGCTACAGATTGGTTTTTCAATAACATTGCTTGATCAAAATGTAAATTGAAAGGAAGTTGAATGAATCTAAAACCATGATCACTTCCACCAACATCTTGTGCAAGTTTTACTACATCTTCTAAAGAGAGAAACATAGCATTATCAGATGTAGTTCGGAAACAGTCCCATGTAGCCAAACCATAAAATCGAATTTTACCTTCTTTACGTTTTTCCTCATAGAATTCAAAAATTTTTTTTAAATTTTCTAAAAATTGAGATTTAGACATTTCAGGATGACCTTCAACTGCATTATGAAGATACATTAGATCAATACATTCAAGATTTAGATTTTTTAAACTTCTTTCAAGTTGATCCTGTAAATATGGCATAGTCATGCAATGATATCCTGAAGAGATATCACCTTCTTTGACTATTCCAGGTTTTCCTAATTCGCGCATTATGTATTGCATAAAATCTTCTTTGATATCACCATCATTAGTAACATATCCATTTTTTGTGCAGATGAATATCTCTTCTCTTTTTATTGAATTTTCATTAATTAATTCAGATAATGCAACACCAATACTTCGTTCTGACTTTTGTGCACGATAATTAATTGCAGTATCAATTACGTTGATTCCAGATAAAATGGATTTTTTTACAGCATCTTTAACTGCATTATCAGTTTGAGAGTCAGGTTCGCCCAGATATGTTCCAATTCCAACATTTGATAATTGTAAATCTTGAAATGAATTATAGTTCTCAGTAAGAAATTTTTCAGAGAAAGTTTTTGTTCCATCAGAGGTTGCAAAACCAGAAATCATTCTAAATTATATCATAAATCATTACTTAAAATCCTATCAAAAATGAAATAACAAAGAGTGCACCTGCAACTCTACTAAAATAAAGTGTATTAGTCATAGAACTAAGCAAAATATTTTCAGATTTTTCTAAATCTTTTAGATACAATAATGCCAAAATTAAAAATGGTTTAGCTAAAAGTACAATTAAACTATAAACAGGGAATAATCCAGTCACTACTCCATATATTATTATTCCATATGACAAAATAGGAAAAATTAAAAATGTTTTAACTGCATTTGATTTTCCAAATATAATTATCAGCGTTCTTCGACCTTTTTCTTTATCCACATCATGATCAGGAATTGAAGTTACAAACAAAACCAATGAGGAAAAAATTCCAACAACGACCCCTGCAAGAATTGTAAAATCATCGATATTTTGAGACTGAATGAAATACGTTCCAATAATTATCAGAGTACCCTTAATTGTAACAAATAATTCTGAAAGTCCCCAATTAACAATCTTTGTTGAATAAAATATTACAGAAAGTATAGCAAATCCTAAGATCAAACCAATTGTAATTCCAAATATAATTACAAAATAAACACCAATGATAGAACCTAAAATTAAAAATCCAATACCTACAAGATAAACGGATTTTGGTTTGAGTAAACCTTCAGGTAAAACTCCAGTGCCACCGCTCATCTTAGTTCGTTTTGTTTTTGTATCAATTCCACGTTTGAAATCCCAATAATCATTCAGTAAATCCACACTTGCGTGAAGAGAAATTACACCTGCAAATGTCAAAATTGCATGAAAAAGATCAATTTGATATCCTGCATGCCATGAAAGAGACAGGCCAAGCGAGACAGCAATTACAGATGCTAAAAGAAATTTTATTCGTATTGCACGTAACCAAACAGAAATCATTAGATTAATGACTCTGTATCTACACTAATTGGTTTTCGTCCATTAAATCCAGAGTCTTTTTCATGCCAGAATTTTATTTCGGTTTCACCTTCTTTCCAACAAAGCCATACTTCTTCATCAAATCTTTTTGAAGGAAAATCTAAGAGTCCTTGATCTAATCCTTTCATGACAACGCCAGTATCTTCCAATTCTTCAATTGTTTTATAAAATTTTGATAATTCTTCATTTAATTTTTGTTTTAAAACAACATATTGTTCAAAGGTGTTATTATCAGATAAAGCAACTTGAAGTTGTTGTTCAGCTTTAATCACCTCATTTTTTTGTTTTTTAATATTTGCATATTTTTCTATTACAAGAGGCAATGTTTCATTGGCAGTTTGAATCGTAAAATATTTGAACACAATCTGGTGTTTGAATTGTTTAATTAAAACATATCTTGATGCAATTATTTA
>CABXGK010000012.1 GCA_902511735.1 uncultured marine group I thaumarchaeote | reverse complement strand
GACACTAATAACATGAAATTAATTCTCATATTTTGAAAATAATATAGGTCCTAATTAATTTTCAAAATATTATAAAATGTATTTGTTTCAAAGAATCAGATATTAACCCAAATAAGATCTCCAAATTATGCAATGCCAAAAGTGTGAACATACTGCAGTCTATACTAGAAAATATTCTGGTGAAAGCCTCTGTTCGGAATGCTTTTCAAACTCTATTTTGAGAAAAGCTGCAAAAACCATCTCAAAATACAAGATGATTAAAAATAATGAACTAGTTGTTGTTGGAGTTTCAGGTGGAAAAGACTCGTTAGTTCTGTTAAGTATTTTAAAAAAAATGTCAGAAACTCATAACTTCAGAATTATTGCTGTAACAATAGATGAAGGAATTCCAGGGTATAGAGATGAAGCGTTAGAGATAGTCAAAGATTTCTGTTCCAAACTAGATGTAGAATTTAGAACTTATTCATACAAAAAACTGTATGATGTTACATTATCAGAATCATTAGAACTAAGAGATAAAGATAAAACAACATCTTGTTCAATTTGTGGTATTTTTAGACGAAGAGCATTAGACCATGCAGCTGAAGAATTAGGAGCCAATGTAATTGCTACAGGTCACAACTTAGATGATTCATTACAGACATTTTTGATAAATACACTATCTGGAGATTCTAACAAAATTGGCTGGATGAGTCCAGGAAGTAATTCAAAAGATATTAGAAAAATAAAACCACTAGCTGAGATTTACGAGTCAGAAATTGTATTTTATGCATTTACTAACAATTTACCATTCCAATCAGAACCATGTCCTCACATGAATGAAGGAATACGAACAGAAATTCGAGAGTTTCTAAATTCCATAGAAGACCAACATAGTGGAATTAAAAATAACATGTATCGCTCAATTATTAAAATTTCAGAAGTTATGAAAGATTCAAGTTTCAAAGAAAAACGAGTTTGTACAAATTGTGGAAATCAGTGTACAGGTAAGGTTTGTGCCGTGTGTAATATGATTACAGATTTGAAAAAGTAACGATCCTAATTCAAATATAACATTCTATTCTATCTATAACGTAGTAGGGAGGATCAGGGTGCCAGCCGTGCCCTATTCTGAAACCGGCTATATGCAGAGATCAGCAACTGCTGGGTAAATCTCTAGGAAGGTAACTCCCGCTTGGTGTGCGGAAATGAATTCACGCCGAGGCGGGTGGTTGCAGGACAAGGATAATCCGAAGGGATTTTTCCTAAGACCGAACCATCGAAAGGGATGAGGTCCGGGAGGGAGCAATCCTAAGGTGGAGCATCCACGCTTCCTCGTCTACGTGGGGGATCTTGTATGCCTCGAAATGGGACTATCATCCTAGACTGGAGCCAGCAGAACTACTACACTCTAATTTTTTTTTAATTCCTTCATGCGTGCGCCTATACCCTTGTAAACTAATATTTTGTTATATTTTTGATTTTAATATGGAAGGTCTAATTGGAACTGGGAGAACTTACGAAGATTTTCAGAGGCAAATTCCTGAACCTGTAAAGCCACTTTTTGATAAATTACGCACATACTGCACGTCATTAGATGAAAAAGTGATAGAAGATGTCCGAATGCATCGAATAGTCTTCTGTAAAACAATGACTTTCAGATGGTTTGCAGATATTGAACCAAACCAATCGTCAATAATAATTAAAATTCAAAAAGAGCGTAAAGTTGAACCTAAAATTTTAGAGGTAAACCCAGAACAGGAATTATCAAAAGTTGAATCTTTACTCAAAGATGCATTTATGACAATTCGCTAATATCTAACTTCAAAATTTTCAAATTCACCAGTAGAGTTTTCATCTAATAATTCAAACTCGTCAACACGAGAGTTTGCTGGACCCGTTTTACACCAGTTTGTAAGATCGTCAATGTTTTGAGTTTCACCTTCTGCAACAATTTCAACTCTACCATCATCAAGATTGCGAACCCAACCATTCACATTATTTTTGATTGCCATCACTCTAGTTGATTGTCTAAAAAATACACCTTGTACTCGACCAGTAACAAAAATATGAATTCGTTTTTGAATCATTCTAAAAGATATAGATGCTTAGACTATTTGATAGATTGTTTTCTTTCTTTAATTCTTGCTCTACCAGTTTTCTTTGCAGCAATGCTTCCAACTTTTGCACCTGGAGGTGCATTTCTAGATACAGTAGAAGATTGTCCAACATGTTGATGACGTCCACCGCCGTGAGGATGTACGTATGCAGCTTGTGCAACACCTCTTACAATTGGATACTTCTGACCTTTTGATTTGAAACGCATCATTTTCACTCCAGCACGCATGAATGGTCTATCTTCTACACCACCACCAGCTAGAGTTCCAATCATTGCTCTATTTTTTGGATTAAGTTTTTTGAATTTACCAGAAGCTAATTTCAAAATTACACCATCATCTGCATGAGAAAATACGGTTGCATCAGCACCTGCTGATTTCATTAAAGCACCACCATCTCCAAACTGTTTTTCAACATTACATACTATAGTTCCATCTGGGATGTTTTGTATACTAATCACATTACCGTCAAGAATTTCAGCATTTAGACCAAAATTGATTCTTTGACCAACTCTGGTTCCTAAAGGTGCAGGAATAAATGAAATTGAACCATCTTCAAATCTGACTTTGGATAAAGGTACATCACGACCAGATTCATGAACTAGATCAATAATATCTCCTCGACGTTCCTCATCTAGTGAAAAACTTGGATATTTGGCAGGTTTTAGCTTTTGAGTAGCGGCGGCTCTAAACTGCATGCCTCCACGTCCACGTCTACGAACACCTGGTCTTTTACCCATAGTAAACGATTGTGACTAGGATCATGATATTAAGCTAATGATTGATTTTGCGTCGATCAATGGAATTAATACGCTAAATATATAAAAAAAGAAAGTCGAGAGTATAGATATGAGCGAAAATGGTCTTTCCCTAAAAGTTCTAGAAGCTTATACTAGAGATGTTGGAAGAGGGGTAGCAAGAATCGATTATGATTCAATGGATACCCTAAATGCATCAACTGGTGATGTTATCGAACTGAAAGGAAAAAGACGAACAGTTGCAAAATGTTTGCCTTTGTATCCTTCTGATGAAGGTAAAGGCATTATCCGAATCGATGGTTTAGGAAGAAACAATTCAGGAATTGCAATTGGAGATACAATTACTGTAAAAAAGATTAAAGCTGTCCCAGCAGAAAAAGTGGTAGTTGCACCTTTAGAGGCAATACCACCAATTGATGAGAGATATTTAGCAGATGCGTTAGAAAGTGTACCTTTGATTAAAGGAGATAATGTAATGGTTCCATACTTTGGAGGAAGATTAACCTTCCAAGTAATCGGAGTTACACCAGCAGCAGATGCAGTTCTAGTTACACAAAAAACAACATTCCATATTGCAGAGAAAGGTGAGACGCTTAGAGGCGTACCCCAAGTCACATACGAAGACATTGGTGGAATTAGAGATGAAATAAAGAAAGTTCGTGAAATGATTGAATTACCATTAAGACATCCAGAGATATTTGAAAAATTAGGAATTGAAGCACCGAAAGGTGTTTTACTTTATGGACCTCCAGGAACTGGAAAAACACTTTTGGCAAAAGCAGTTGCAAATGAGAGTAACGCACACTTCATCAGTATTTCTGGTCCAGAAATTATGAGTAAATTTTATGGAGAAAGTGAAGCTCGTCTAAGAGAAATTTTCAAAGAAGCAAGAGAAAAAGCACCATCAATTATTTTTGTTGATGAGATTGATTCGATTGCACCAAAGAGAGAAGAAGTTACTGGAGAAGTAGAAAGAAGAGTTGTATCTCAGATGTTATCATTAATGGATGGATTAGAAGCTAGAGGAAAAGTAATTGTAATTTCTGCAACTAACAGACCAAATGCAATTGATCCTGCACTAAGAAGACCTGGCAGATTTGATAGAGAAATTGAAATCAAAGTTCCAGATAAAAAAGGAAGACAAGAAATTTTACTAATTCACACACGTAACATGCCTTTAGCTGATGAAGAACAGCCATTACCAGTAAAAATAGAGAAAATTGCTTCAGTAAGCCATGGCTATGTAGGCGCAGATTTAGAATATTTGTGTAAAGAAGCAGCAATGAAATGTCTTAGAAGATTGCTTCCTGAATTGAATTTAGAAGAAGAGAAGATTCCACCAGAAACATTAGATAAGTTAGTTGTAAATGCAGATGATTTCAAGAAAGCACTTGTTGAAGTAACACCTTCAGGAATGAGAGAAGTATTCATTGAGAATCCTGATGTAGCATGGGAAGAAATAGGTGGTCTTGGAGAAGTGAAAAAAGAATTGATGGAAGCAGTAGAATGGCCAATGAAGTATCCGGGTCTTTATGATAAATTAGGACATAAAATGCCAAGAGGAATTTTGTTACATGGACCAAGTGGAACAGGTAAAACACTAATGGCAAAAGCAGTTGCAACAGAAAGTGAAGCTAATTTTGTCTCAGTTAGAGGACCAGAATTATTATCAAAATGGGTAGGAGAATCAGAAAGAGGAATTAGAGAGATCTTCAAAAGAGCAAGACAATCAGCTCCTTGTGTAATCTTCTTTGATGAAATTGATTCAATTGCACCAATCAGAGGAGCTGGTGGAGAAACTGCGGTGACAGAAAGAGTTGTCAGTCAATTACTCACAGAATTAGACGGCATGGAGAACATGCACGGTGTTGTAGTTCTTGCTGCCACTAACAGAGCAGATATGATTGACCCTGCATTACTAAGACCTGGCAGATTTGATAAAATTATTCAGATACCATTACCAGATAAAGATGGTAGAAAGATGGTAATGGAAATTCATTCAAAAGACATACCACTTGCAGATAAAAATGGTCCAGATAAGATTGACTTTGATAAACTTGCAGAATTAACAGATGGATTGAGTAGTGCGGATGTTGCATCAATAGCAAACACCGCTGTTTCATTAGTAGTTCACGAACATCTAGATAATGCTGCTCCAGATAAGAATCTAAGTGATGATGAAACAAAGAAGCTTGTTGATGAAATTGAAAAGAAAGCAGAAAATGCTAAAGTCACAATGAAGCATTATGAGGAAGCAGTTAGAAAAGTCAGAGAACAGAAAGATCTCAAAATGAATGATAAACTAGTAGCATCTTACTACAGGTAGTTTTAATAAAATACCCAACCACTAATTTTCATAAATGTCAGAACTCAAAGGATACAAAGGTAAAATTCGTGATTTCTTAATTTCAAATAAAGTAGATGTAGGAGATTTAGTAAAAATTACTTCTGAATTAACATATGCAGGAATTTTAATGCCTAGATATGAAAGCGGTGATGAAAGCCACATTGTTCTAAAACTAAAAAGCGGATACAATATCGGAATAGAATTTGAAAAGATTGAAAAAATAGAAAAAGTGGGAGAAGGACAATCTAGTGTTAAAAGTTCAGAGAATATTGAAAAAGATGAAAATTTACCAAAGATTTTGCTACTATCAACTGGAGGGACAATTGCAAGTAAGGTCGATTATAGAACAGGGGCAGTAACTCCAGCATTATCTGCATCTGAACTATATGAAGCAGTTCCAGAGATTGCAAAAATTGCAAATGTGGATGCAGAGGTATTATTCTCAGAATATTCAGAGAATTTACAACCAGAACATTGGTTAGAGATTGCAAAAAAGCTTGATAGTATTGTAGAATCAGATTATGTGGGAATACTCATAGCACATGGTACAGATACAATGCATTATAGTTCTGCATTTTTATCATTTGCGCTATCTGGTTTTAAAAAACCAATTGCACTAGTTGGTTCACAGAGATCATCAGACAGACCATCATCTGATGCTGCATCAAATTTGATTGCAGCAACAAAATTTCTAGTTAGTGAAAAATCAACAGGCGTTTATGTTGTTATGCATGAAAATGAAAGTGATGATACAATTGCTTGTCATTTAGGAACACGTGTAAGGAAAAATCATACAAGTAAAAGAAGCGCATTTCAAACAGTTGGTTCTGAACCAGCATTTGTTGTATACGAAGATAAGATCCTTAAAAATATGAAAAAAGAATTTTTCAGTAGCAGTAACTATGATCCAAAAATTAAATTGGATACAAAAGTTGGATTAGTGAAATACCACCCAGGGTTTAATCCAGAAATTATTGAATCATTAATCAATTTACAGTATAAAGCAATAATTTTTGAAGGAACTGGGTTAGGACATGTTGGAAAAACAACGTATGATTCAATCAAAAAAGCAAAAGAAAAAGGAATGTTTCTGGGCATGACATCACAATGTATTGATGGACGAGTAAGCATGACAGTTTACGAGAGTGGAAGAGATTTACTCGATATGGGCATAATTCCCTTAGAAAATATGATTCCAGAAGTGGCATTGGTTAAAGCAATGTGGGCATTAGGAAATTCCAACTCCAATAATGAGATTAAAGATATGATGCTGGAAAATTATTCGTCGGAATTCTGAGATTAAAATGTCTGAATTTGATATAAAAAATATTGGATTAAAAGTTGGATTAGAAATTCACCAACAGTTAGATACAAAAAAGAAATTATTTTGTGACTGCATACCAATAGAAGAAGAAGAATTTTCAAGAAAATTTTCAAGAAAATTAAGGGCTGCAAAAAGTGAATTAGGAAAAATTGATCCTGCAGCACTTTTTGAAAGTACTAAATCAAAGACAATAGTATACTATGCGAACCCAAAAAGTAGTTGTTTAGTTGAAGAAGATGAGGAACCCCCACATGCATTAGATATGGATGCCAAAAATATTGTACTTTTGATTAGTTCTGCACTAGAATCAAAGATTTTTTCAGAAATTCATGTGATGAGAAAAACGGTAATTGATGGTTCAAACACAACTGGATTTCAAAGAACAATGCTCGTTTCACAAGGAGGACATATCGAAGTAGATGGAAAAAAAGTAGGTGTTCAATCAATTTGTCTTGAAGAAGATGCTGGAAAATTAGTAAAAGATGAAGGAAATCATAGATTTTTTAGTTTAGATAGACTCGGAGTTCCATTAATTGAAATTGCACTAGATCCAGTTGAAGGAGATCCAAAATTTGTAAAAGATATAGCATTAACTTTAGGTAGATTATTGCGAGTTACAAAAAAAGTTATGCGCGGTATTGGAACAATTAGACAGGATGTGAATATTTCTGTAGAAGGCGGAGGCGTAATAGAAGTAAAAGGAGTTCAACAATTAGATCAGTTAGAGAAAATTATTGAATTTGAAGCAAAAAGACAACATGGATTAAAAATAATTTCTGAAAAAATTAATCAAAGTGGATTTACAGAAATTGATAGAAAAGAAGATGTTTTTGATATTTCAGATATAATGCAAGAGTGTAATTCAAAAATTATTAAAAAATCAATTGAAAAACAAGATAAAATTTTTGTAATAAAAATTAAAAAATTTAAAGGACTTTTTGGATTTGAGCCATATTCAGGCATAAGATTAGGAAAAGAGATCGGACAACTAGTGAGATTTTTTGGAATTGGTGGTGTTTTTCATTCCGATGAATTACCAAATTATGGAATTGAAGATACAGACATAAAACGAGTAACAGAAAAAATAGATATTCAAAATGATGATGCATTTTTAATTATTGCAGGAGAAAAAATATCAGTTAGTTTTGCAATTGACTCAATAATCAATAGAATAGAACTTGCAAAGAATGGACCACCTGCAGAAACTAGAGCCGCTACTCAAAATGGAGATACTATATTTCTAAGACCAAGACCAGGTGCATCAAGAATGTATCCAGAAACCGATATTCCAACAGTTAAAGTTACAAATGAAGAATTAACAAATGCAAGATCTAACATACCAAAATCATGGCAAGAATCAATTAAAGAATTAGAAGAAAAATATGAGATAAACAGACAACTTGCAGAACAGATATTTGATTCAAAATATTTTGAAGTTTTTGAAAAAGTTTGTTCACAAAAACAAAATTCACCAAATTTTGTAGTATCCATACTTTGTTCAACTGTAACTAATTTGGAGAGGAAGGGATTAGATTCCAATCTATTAGATGATAAACAAATTATGGAGATTTTTGGATTATTAGAACAAGGAAAAATAAACAAAGAATCAATTGAGATAATTTTTGAACAGATAATGTCTAGAAAAGCAAATAATGCTTTACAAGCATTAGAAAAAGCATCTATAACTCAATTAACTGATAACGAATTAGATAAGATCTTAGATGAAATAATTCAGAAAAATATGAATAAAATTAAAGATGAACAACTACGTGCATTAAGCAGTCTAATGGGAATAGCTATGAAACAAGTTAGAGGAAAGGCATCAGGAAAAATCATCAATCAAAAGTTGAAAGATAAAATTCAGACAATTCTAGACAAACAGTAGGAGAAAAAATAGATAAGTTAAGGGGATTAACTTTTTGTTTTTCTGCTACCAGTACCTCTACCAGTTGTACGTGTTCTGCCTTTGGTAGATACTTTTTTTGTCGTTGGAGTTGATGATAATTTTCTTTTTCCGGTACCACGGCCAGTAGAAACGCTACGATTACCGGCTGCTTTCTTTTTGGCTTCTTGATATTCTTTGTAAGAATCTCCAGAGAATGTTGATTTCTTACTAGTATCAGTTTTTCTACGAGTTGTACCTCTACCACCAACACGGGTTACTTTTGCCATGGAAAATAGGCAAACTACAGTGTTTTAAAGTTGTTCATAATGATACGTGAATTTGTTTATGCGAAAAGTAGGATTTTAACCCTCGAATTCCTAAGAGATAAGGATCTGAACCTTCTCCGTTGACTAGGCTGGCTACTACCACATGAGAATTTTTGATTTTACAGAATAAGTTCGTTTTTCAGTAAATATTGAAATGAGAGAAGAAATCAATAGCATTATGCCATATTGGGAAATTACATTAGATAATAAAAAAGAGATTCTAGGCAGATATAATCAGGAATATTTTTCTGAACAAAAAATTGGAGAAATTGTTAAAAAACTATACGAACAGCAAATAAAGCAAGGACATGATCTTTCAATTACATTATCAAAAACAAATTAATTTGAATTTTGAAAATCATCTAGTAAAGATTTTTGCTGTTTTGATAATTTTTTTGGAATTTCTACTACAAGATGAACAAAAAGATCACCTCGTCTATTGGAATTTTGACTAGGTAGTCCCTGAGATTTAATTTTTAGTATTGAATTTGGTTGTGTTCCAGATTCAATTTTTAATTTTTGTGTTTTTTCAAGTGTTTTTACATCAATTTCAGTACCTAGAGTGGCATCAACCATTGAGATTCTTGCATCACAATATAGATCAATACCATCACGTCTATACAATTTGTGAGGTTCAACTCGTACACGAACTACTAGATCACCATTGTCACCATCTGGAATTGATTCACCTTCACCTTGAATTACATAATCACCATTGTCAATTCCTGATGGAAGATTAAATGAAAGGTGTTTTGTTCCTTTTACTTTACCTCTTTGGCATTTTTTACATGGATCATCAAATGTTTGTCCCATTCCTTGACATTTTCTACATGGTTGAGCAGATTCTAATATCATTCCTCCCATATTTCTTCTGACTCTAACTTGACCATGTCCATTACAATCTTTACAAGTTGATTTTGAGCTACCAGGTTTACATCCAGTACCATTACAATCTGGACAATCTACAAATTTTTGAAGATCAAGTTCAATTTGTTTTCCATGTAATACATCTTCCAAGGTAATGTAGCATTCATGTAAAAGATCATTTCCACGTGAACGACCGAATCCACCGCCTCCGCCAAATAGATTTTCAAAAACTGAACCAAATCCACCGCCTCCGCGTCTTCCCTGACCACCAAATAGATCATTGAAGATATCATTGAAATTACCACCTGCACCTCGAAAGATATCTTCGGTAGAATATCTTCCGTCTACACCCTCATGTCCATGTTTGTCATATAGATCACGTTTTCCTGAATCTGAAAGAACTGCATATGCCTCAGAAATTTCTTTAAAATGTTCTTGTGCATCCGGAGATTTGTTTCTGTCAGGATGAAATTTTAGAGCTAGTTTTCGGTATTGAGATTTGATTTCGTCAGCAGATGCCGATTTATCAACTCCTATAACTTCATAATAATCTCGTTTTGCACTCATGATTAATCACCTTAATTGAAGGATAATAACTAATTTGAATTGTTTTCTGATTTTTGCTCAGAATTTGAATCTGATTTTTCTTCGTTGGAACCAGATTGTTGTTCATTAGCATAAGATTGTTGTTCTCCAGATTGTTGTTCTCCAGATTGTTGTTCTCCAGATTGTTGTTCTCCAGGTGGAGGAGATGCATTTTTGTACAATTCAGTTGTTACTTCATTTACAATTGCTTTGAGTGCTTCTAGTTTTTGTTTGATTTGTTCAGTATCTTGCGATAATGAGTCTTTTAGTTCTTTAATTGCATCAGTGATTTGGATTCCTTTTTCTTGTGGGATTTTATCTTTAAGATCTTGATTAACTAATTTTTCAGTGGTGTAGATGAAACTTTCAGCTTCATTTTTAACATCAACTGTTTCTTTCTTCTTTTTATCCTCTTCAGCATGACCTTCAGCATCTTCTTGCATTTTTTTGATTTCGTCATCTGACATTTTTGTAGTAGATTGAATAGTAATTTTAGCGTCTTTTCCGGTACCCATATCTTTTGCAGTTACATTCAAGATACCGTTTGCGTCTATGTCAAATTTAACATTGATTTGAGGTACACCTCTTGGTGCAGGAGGAATTTCAGTTAGATTAAAGCTACCTAGAGAGACATTGTCTGCAACCATTGGTCGTTCACCTTGAACAACATTAATTGTAACTGCAGTTTGACTATCAGCAGCAGTTGTGAATGTTTTATCTTTAGAAGTTGGAATGGTTGTATTTCTTTCAATAATTGGTTCTCTGACGCCACCTAGTGTTTCAATTCCTAGAGTTAGTGGTGTTACATCAAGTAAAACAATATCACTAGTTACATCACCAGCAATAATTCCTGCTTGAACTGCTGCACCAAATGCAACAGCCTCCATTGGATCAACTCCAGATTCAGCCTCTTTTCCAAGAGAGTCACTAACAAATTTTTTGACAATTGGCATACGTGTTGGACCTCCAATCAAAACAATTTTTGTAATATCAGAGGTAGAGAGTTTTGCATCTTCTAATGATTTGTCTATAGATGATTTACATCGTTGAACAATTGGATTTACTAGATCATCAAGTTTTGCCCTTGTTATTTTTACTTCAAGGTTTTTTGCACCAGATGAATCTTGTGCAATAAATGGAAGATTAACATCGGTTTCCATTACAGTTGATAATTCAATTTTTGCTTTCTCAGCACCTTCTTTGATTCTAGTTATTGCTGTACTGTCACTTGAAAGATCAATTCCTTCTTTTTTCCTAAATTCATCAACAACAAAATCAATCAAGGCTTGATCCATATCTGCACCGCCTAGTTTTGTATCACCAGAGGTGCTCATTACCTCAAATACACCACCACCCATCTCCATAATTGTTACATCAAGAGTACCGCCACCAAAATCAAAGACCAATATTTTCATGTCTTCTTTTGCCTTGTCTAATCCAAATGCCAGTGATGCAGCGGTTGGTTCATTGATTATTCTTACAACTTCTAATCCTGCAATGGTACCAGCATCTTTTGTGGCTTGTCGTTGATTATCGTTAAAGTATGCAGGTACAGTGATTACTGCTTTGGAAATTGTTTCACCTGTAAATGCTTCAGCATCACGTTTAATTTTTTGGAGAATGAATGCAGAGATTTGTTGAGGTTTGTACTCTTTTCCTTGAATTTTATACAAGAAATCTTCGCCCATCTTTCGTTTTGCCTCACGAATTGTATTATCAGGGTTTGTTACCGCTTGTCTTCTTGCAGGTTCTCCAACTAGTAGATCTCCATCTTTTGAAAATGCTACAACAGATGGAAATGCTTTGCCAGCTACAGTTGTACCTTCAGCAGCAGGTATCAAGGTTGGTTTACCACCCTGAATAACAGATGCAGCAGAGTTACTTGTCCCTAAATCAATTCCAATTATTTTTTCAGCCATATTTTACACATTTTTTAATTTTTTTTCTTTGATACAATAACTTTGGATGGTTTTAAAATAGCTTTGCCAGAAATGTATCCCTTAGATACCTCTTTAGTAATTGTTCCATCATCTAGTGAATCATCTTCAACCATTGAAACTGCTTCATGAATTTGTGGATCAAAGATTTCGCCTATTGCATATATTGGTTTAATATTATTTTCAGCTAAAAGACTTTCCATATTTTTTATTACTGCAATTAATCCAGAAGTATCAATTTTTTCTTTAGATAAAGAATTTTCAGCACGAATAAAATCATCATAGATATTAATGAAGTTTAGAAGTAGATTGTTAGTCTTGTTTGAAACTCGTTGAGAAATTTCAACCTGTGTTCGTCTTTCTAAGTTCTGATAGTCAGCTAAAGCACGTTGCCATTTGTCCTTCAAGTCAAAGTTTTCTTCTTTTAGTTTTATAGTTTCATCATCCAATATTTCTGAATTATCTATAGATTCAGCGTCTTCTTCATTGATTTGTTTTTTATTTTCAGACATTATGATTCTATAAATTTTTGAACATATTATTTTTGTGATATTAATTGACATAATGGATTAGCTTTGAGTATAATTAATTCATCATCTTTGTTGTTTTTCATCATATAATCAAAATCATGTTTTGAACAAACAACTACAATGGTAGTTTTTTCATTTTGGAAGATATCTACAGGTTGACTAATTGATTCAACATCACCAATGTAGTCCTTAAGTTTGGTTTCTAATTCCTGGAGTTTTTCAATTTTTTCTCCTTTCATTTCATGTTGATCTAAACTCCATAAAAGTAAAATTTTTGTCCTGCTTGCTTTAAGTTCATTTTTCTTTAAAATTAATCTAGTTTCATCAATTAATCGTTTAATGTATCCGTCTAATCCTTTCATACTTCCATTAATTAGATACATCAAACTACTTGCACCTTCAAATGAACTACTTAGAGATCTTAAATCAAATAAACCATCAATAAGATCATCTAGAAAAAGTTCTCCTAGCTTTTCTGAATTTAAATCAGATTTTGTTACTGAATCTTTTGCAAATTTGCAAACTTCAAGTATACTTGTTTGACTAGAAAATTGTTTTAAAATATCTATAGCATGAAAATATTCTGATGAACTTAATGATAGAAAATTGAAATTTTTATCATTAGTAAATAATTTTTTTAAAACATCATTTTCTTTTGAATTTGATGAACCAATGTATGATTTTATTGTAGTTTCTTTCGATAATGGGTAATAGAAATATGAGACATTTTTTCCTACTTTTAATCCTGTAACATGTTCTAATAATGAAATATTTTCAGAATTTCCACCAAAGCCAGTGCCTAATCCATAAACTACGTTGCAGCCTTTTTTTATGTTTGAGACAGCATCTTTGAATTTTGAATTTATCTCAATTTTGATATCTTGACCAGTTTTCCTAATTCTAGGTGCAAAGATTAGTACTTGTGCTTTAGAAATTGCGGCATCAATTGATGTCATAGCAAGTAGTGGTTCATCGTCTTTTAATGCTTGAACAGAAGGATATGATTTTGCAATATCTTGTTTTATCGATATTGCCGATGGAGTAGATTCATCAATTATTTGAACATCTCCTCCATTAAGAGCAATTTGGCATGCAAGAGAGTAACCTTCTGTACTTAATCCATAAACTACAACTTTTGTTGCCATTAAGGACTATAATATCAAGACTAAGAAATACTTATTGCAGTAATCTATGAAGTGCTAATACTTGAAGATCTGGTTTGACATTCTAACACCAAAACAATACTTGTTTTTTGGATATTTTATACAAAAACTTCGAAAACAACACAAAATTGTTTCTACTTCTAGAAAATATCAACAAGTAAACGGTATTAGAAAATTTGGTTCGATTAATCCAATCATAATTGGAAAACATGGAGGTAAAAATAATGTAAATAAATTACTTGCAAGTTTGGATAGAACTAAATTATTAACAAATAAAATTGAGAAATTAAATCCAGATTTACTAATTAGCTTCTGTTCTCCGGAGGCATCTAGAGTTGCATTTGGATTAGGTATTCCACATATTGCATTTTCTGATTCACCACATGCCGAAGCAGTAATGAGATTATCCCTGCCTTATGCTGCAAAATTATTAACACCGTGGATTATTCCAAAATCCGATTTTGAAGGATTTGGTATTAATCGTAAAAACATCATTAGTTACAAAGCAATTGATGCTGGAATAATTATTAAAAATTATCAAAAAAACAAACAAAAAAAAATGAATGGTAAGAAAATAATTGTTATTCGTCCTGAAGAATCAGAAGCTGCATACATTACAAAAAAGAGTAAAACTATTAAAATTATTAAGAAAATTGTAGATAAGTTTCCTGAAGAACAGAAAATTGTTTTATCAAGATATAAAGGACAAACTGAAAATTTAAGAAAAATTTTTGGTTCAGATATTTGTCTTTTCTCAAAACCAGTTAATGGAAAAGAATTGTTAAACAACACAGATTGTTTTATTGGTTCAGGAGGAACTATGACTGCAGAAGCAGGATTATTAGGTATTCCAACTATATCATTAAACACAATACCAAATAGAATTGAAGATTTTTTGGTGAAAAAGAGGATTATTGTTAGAAGTGAGAATCCAGAGAAAATCTCTAAAGAAGTATTTCAGTCATTAAATAATCTTCAAATTATAAAGAAAAGAAAAGAAAATGCTAGAAAAATAGTTACTACGTTTGAAGATCCATATCAAGTTCTTTTAAAGACAATGAGAACATTATAAAATAATATTATAGGGGTAAATTGTTTTTTAATTTAGAAGCCCAGTAGTGTAGCGGCAAGCATAGGGGCCCTTGGAGCCTTTGACCTCGGTTCGAGTCCGGGCTGGGCTATACTATTTTTAAAAATCTAATTTTGTTAGTAATTTTGTTGCAATAACAAACAAGGCAGATGCTAAAACAATTAAGAATATCATTTCCATAATTACAAAATCAGTCATTTGTCCAAATATTCCAGCCCGAACAATATCAACAAGATATGAAAGTGGATTTATGTAAAATGCAATTGCAAGTGGTTGAGGTGCACCTTGTGCAGGATAAAATGCAGTACTTGCAAATGCAAAAAATAGAAAAACGGTATTAATTATTACATTAAATCCTTCACTTGAACGTAATCTGGTGGATATTATAGATGCAATTGAACCAAATAAAATTGCACCAACTACTGAAGCAAATATCAGTAAAGGAATAGTAATGATGGAAAATTCAACTGATTCAAAAAATACAGGATATCCAACAGCTGCTATTAATGCAGCACTCACTAAACCAATTATTCCAATTGTTACAATGTTACTTAGTATGTAATCAGAACGTGTGTACGGACCAGACATGATTTGTTCAAACATTCCATTACGTCTATCATTCCAAATAATAATTCCAGAAATTAAAGTACTATTCATTATATTGAATCCAATCATTCCAGATGCCAGAAATGCAGGATAACTAAGATCTTTATTTCCAAATGGAACATTTTCAATCAGAGAAGTATATGCAAACCCTGCAACAAAAATGTAGATTAATGGAAATAAAATTTGCCAGATTATAAAACCAGGATTGATAGAAATTGTGAGATTTCTATAAACTAGTCTAATTATCGGGTTCATTAGAATCACTCACAACTTTAAGGAATATTTCTTCTAAATTCGTAGGAATTGCAGAAAGGTCGTTAATTGTGATATTATTTTGGTTTAAAATTTTTAAAATATTCATCAATACAACTTCTGAATTTGATGAATTGATAGTTATGATTGGTTCAGGTTCAAGTTCAACTTTACAATCCGGGATATCTGATAGTAAATCAGACAATGATGAAGAGGTTTTTGTTAGATTAATTTTAATAGTTTTTTCATGACCAAATCTATTTTTTAATTCATTTGGCGAATCAACAGCTAAAATTTTTCCTTTGTTTATAATTGCAATATTATCACAAAGATATTCTGCTTCAGAAAGTACATGTGTTGTATAAAATATCGTCATACCAGTTTTTTGAACTTGTTTTTTAAGAAAATCAAGTAATTCTCTTCTTGCGCTAGGATCTAAACCTACAGTTGGCTCATCTAGGAATAATAACTCCATATCATGCATAAATTCTCGAGCTACCTGAACTCGTCTTCGTTGACCAATAGATAGATCATCATTTTTCTTTTTCCTAATATCTTGTAAACCAAATGAGGTAAGTAATTCCTCAGTTCTTTTTTTTCTGGTTTTTTTATCAACATCCCACATCATTCCATATTTGTCTAGTGCATTTTCAACAGATAATGACATTTCATAACTTGGTTGTTGCAATACAACACCAATTTTTTTTCTTATTTCTAATGGAGATTTGGCTGCGTCAATTCCTAATACGGTAAGATGCCCTTCGGTAGGAGACATCAAAGTGGTTAGAAGTTTGATTACAGTTGATTTTCCAGCTCCATTTGGACCTAAAAATCCAAAGACTTGACCAGATTTAATTTCAAGATCTATCTTATCAACAGCTAATGATGAACCATATTTCTTTGTCAGATTACTGGTTTGTATACAAAGCACAATAGATCTTTAAAGAAACTACTAATGTATTTAATGATAATTTTATTAACAATCCCTTTCTGATGAATATAATTGTCTGAATTTGAAGAGTTAATATCAAAATTATTAGAAAAAGTTCCCGAGTTATCGAGATCTGTAATTGAAGAAAGAATTAATGAGAAAAAAGAAAAGGTTGGTGCAGGATACCTAACAGATCAAGGAGCCATCTTTTTAGTTGCAGCCGATTTAGGAGTCACATTAGAACAAACACAAAAATCTGAAGTGGCAATAAAAGATCTCTACATAGGTGCAAAAGAAGTAACATTAGAAAGTCGTGTTTTGAATATTTCACCTACAAAGCAGTTTACAAAAAAAGATGGTTCTTCATTTTCTTTAAGAACAATTACAGTTTATGATAACAATTCTACTGCAAGTGTAAAGCTATGGGATGAAAAAGCAAATCTACCTGGACTAGAAGAGTTGAAACCTGGAGATTTGATAAAAATTATCAAGGCATATGTTAAATCTGATTTAACAGGTGCACCTACAATAAACATCGGCTCTGGAGCATCAATAGAAACATCACAATCAGAAAGTGACATTGTTTCAATTGATTCAAAAATTACAGATGCAAGTGAAATTAAAGATGATCAAAGAGACTTGATTGTTTCAGGAACACTAGGCAGTGCAATGAGTTTACTTGAGTTTACAAATTCAAAAGGTCAACCTTCAAAGGCTTTGAAATTTAGATTAAGAGGTGAAAATAAAAATTTGGTCAACGTTGTACTTTGGGGAAAAGATGAATCAATTCTTCCAAAAGTCATCGGTCAAGATGCAAAAGTCAAGCTATTTGGAGTTAGAACAAAAACAGGAATGCAAGGATTAGAAATTCATGGGAATGATGCAACAATTATTGATGTAGAAGGAGATACAGAAATTCAACCTACAATAGTAAGACTTTTGGCAATTGAAAAGAATCAATCAGGCAATACAACAGGTTTAGCAATAGACAAATCAAAAAAATTAGTTAGAATAACAGACGTTGCAGATACGATAGGTAGCTTCTCTAAAGATGATATTTTAGAATGCATGCCATCAAAAATTTTTGGAAATACAATACAAATTGATCAAGATTCGTTTGTTAGAAAAATTGATGATGAAGCAGTTCCAACTGTTGCAGACATTAGAACAAAAATTACAGAGGTTAGTGAAGGAAATGATTATTCAGTAGAAGCAATTGTTCTAAAAGCACCAGAACGAAAAGATATTCAAACTAAAAGTGGCGATAACATACAATTATCTGAAATGTTTGTTGAAGATGACAGTGGACAAGTTTGGATTAAAGGTTGGAGACAACAAGCAGATTTGATGGATAATTTCACATTAGGGGATATTATTACAATCTTAGGAGTTAACGCAAGACCAGGACTAGAAGGAAAATTAGATTTGGTATTAACACCTTATTCAAAAATAATTAAGAAAAACTAATCTTTCCAGAAACCTCTTGTTAGAGTATAGGTTTTTTCTGCAATTATGATTTGTTTTATTAGATAATCATCATCACCTTCTACTCTATTTTTTAAAATTCTGGCTCCTGTGTCAGGACCAACTCCATAAGCAGCCATAACTATCAAAGCTGTTTTTCCAAAACTAGATAATAATGATGAAACCTTCCAAGCTTTTTGAAAATTTTTGTTTTCATCAGGAGTTAATTTTTTTCCTTGATGTTTCTTTTGGATAATTTTTACAAGATCATGATCGTATTCATAAGTACAAGTAATTTGTTGGCCCTTACAGTATTTGCATCTAAGTGGATGTGTTTCATTAGGTGTCATTACTTGTTGCCACAATCCACATCGTGCACAAATTAGTCGTTGTTTTGTTTCCATTAGCCGTTTTCTAACCTTTAACAACATTTCTTTGTCTATATTTGCAGGATTCGTATACGACATTACAGTTTGATCTAATACTGGTTCTGCCAATTTAGAAAATTTATCAACATCAATCCATTCAATTTTTATTTTATTTTGTTTAATTAATTCAATAATTCTTTGAACACCTTCAAGATCAAATTTTTCATGAAATAGTTCTCTAAACGCTTCTTTTACTAGAGGTGTGTCAATATTTCTTTCAAAATCATACCTAATCTCATTTTTTACATAAACGTCACCTCTATCATAAAACCCAAATTTTTTTCCAACACAGAATGTTTTCCAAGTGACATCATTTTTGCCTTTTAATGCAACAGACATTATTTGATTAATATCAAAGTCAGAAGCAAAAACATCTAAAATATGTTTTTTTGTGAATCTTGATTCAACAGATAAAAGAATTCTATAAGCATCAGAACTAGATTTAACTCTTGAAGCTAAAGATGCATCTAACAATGTTTCTAGGATAACTTTTAGTGTTGAATTGATTTTTGTTCCAAAACATGAATGTAAAATTAATACACTTTTTTGTGGAAGGCGATGTGATTCTATAACAATTGTTTTTTCATTAGGTATTGTAGTAAGATCTAAATTAGAAATAATGTTATTCATCATTTTTAATGAACCATTTTTCACTTTTGTTCTAAGATTTCCTACTTTATTGGCTGTTTTAAAATCAACAGGAATGTTTACTCCCTCCCATTTAGGAACAGGTATTTCTTGTGAGGATCTAATAGGTAAAACATTCACTTTGAATGATTTTTCATCTATGTTTATGACTCTCCATTGAGAACCACGTAAAACAAAAATTTGATCCTTGTCAAGATCACCTACAAATCTTTGATCTAATGTACCAATGAATTTATTTTCTACAGTATCAACTACCTTAAATTTTAAAATATCTGGAATAGTAGATAGATTCTGAAAATGGTATTTTGTTGCAAAAAATGCATTATTTTTTTTATATTCAGTTTTATCTTCATTAAAAATTATCAATTCACGTGAGGCAAGAAGATCTAAGACGTCAAAAAATTCTTCCAATGAGATATCTCGAAATGGATATGCATATTTTGTTAATTTGAGTGCAGCCTCAATAGGAACATTTCCTACTTGCATAGATAATCCTACTAAGTGATGAGCAAGAACATCTAAAGATCCATAGTGTATTTTTTGTTCTTCAATAGAACCCTCTTTAATCCGTTCAATTATTGCTTGAATTTCAAATTCATCATCAGCACTTTCAGTAATGATTAATCCCCTGGCAGAATCACCTCGATTATGTTTACTTCTTCCAATTCTCTGCATAAATTTTGAAACTTGTCGTGGAGATCCATAATGAATAACTAACTCTACAGAACCAATATCAAGTCCTAGTTCTAGTGACGAAGTACAAACAACTATACCAGATTTTCCTTCTCTAAGTATATCTTCAGTTTCTTCTCTAACTTGTCTCGAAAGAGAACCATGATGCAATTCAACATTTAGAGATGTTTTTTGTTTTAAGATGGAAGATAAACGTTCAGATTCACCTCGTGAATTTGTAAATAATAAAACTGGCGAAGTGATCTGTTGTTTTTTGACATATTCAATGATTTCAACTGCAACATCATCCATAATTCCATCAACAAATACAACATCCACATCATAGTTCCTAAGAGAAGTATCGTGTATTAATTGAAATTTTCTTTTTGAACCAACCAAGAAATGTCCAGCCTCTTCAGGATTTCCAACTGTTGCAGATAATCCTATTCGATGAATCTCATTTTTTGATCTTATCTGTAAACGTTCAAGACTAAGACATAACTGAGAACCTCTCTCACTTGCAAGCAATTCATGTACTTCATCAATTATTACCCATTCTAATTCAGAGAGTGCATCAAGATGTTTTTTTTGTGAGAGTAAATTTACAAGTGTTTCAGGTGTTGTAATCAAAATATCAGGTGGATTATCTGCAATTCGTTTTCTATTTGCTTGGGAAGTATCGCCATGTCTAATTGCAATTTTTAATTCTTCGTTTTCAGCATAATGAATAATTCTTTTGAAAACATCTCGATTTAAGGCTCGTAATGGTGTTATGTAAAGAGCTTTTATTTTATTAGGAATTTTTCTAGATTTTAATTTAGAAAATATTGGTATTGTTGCACATTCAGTTTTACCTGAGCCAGTTGGTGCAATAATTAAACAATTTTTTTCATCTAAGATTTCTGGAA
>CABXGK010000011.1 GCA_902511735.1 uncultured marine group I thaumarchaeote | reverse complement strand
ATGAAACAAAATCTGAATAACAAAATCAATTAATTTACCAAAAATAACGATTTCTTATGATAAATGTAAATTTTATTGGCGGTGCACGAAAATCTTTTCAAACTGATTCATTAGAAATTACTCAAAATATTGAAACAATTTCTGAACTCATAACATATCTAATATCACAAAAACCCGAAAACACTCCTGATTTTGATGGAAAAAATTTATTGATAGCAGTAAATGGAGTTGATTCTTCAGCTCTTGCAGGAATTGATACTAAATTAAATTCTAATGATGTTGTAAATATTATCCCAATAATACATGGAGGTTCAAAAACAAATGTTAGTTTTGATGTAAATAATCATAAAATTGGATTATTTGAAATAAATAAATCAAATTCAAATAAAGACTATCTTTTATCTTTAAGAAAAAAATTTCCCAAATTGTATTTACAAGCAATTTCATCTAAATTTATTCTTGATAAAGAACATGCAAAAAAAATTATTTCCATATCTATCAATAAAAAACTGAAAAATCAATTATTATCTGAAAAACTTGAAACTGATTTACTATTACGATTTGCAAGTACTACTCAAATTAATGATGCAATACAAAATGTTGGATTATCAAAATCTCAAAATTTTATTTTAATAGCAATAGGTTCAAAATCTTACCAAAAAAAATTATCTGAAATAATTAATGATGATTTAGATATAATTTTTAAAAAAAATAATCAAAATTTCCTCAAAAATTATTTCCAAATCTCCTCTAAAACTCTAAATTCAATAGAATCTAAAACTCCTCTAACAGATTTACTCGTTGAAAAAGCATCAATACTAATCTAATTCAACTCGTTTTTGTCTATCAACACTCAAAATTGTATCTGGTGGAATCACACTAATTCCTGTTTTATCTCTTAACACCTGAACAATAATTTCCCAATCTGACTTTTCTAATGATACTTTATTTGATATTGAATCTGCAATATTAGAAATAATATCTTTGGTATGTAATGATGAATGTCGTTTTTCTATTGTAATTCTATACGTTTGATCTTTTTTCATCACATGTGATAATTCAATTGCTTTGTTAGTAATCTCATCTAATTTTGATTCACATTCTGCTTGAATGGGAATTATTCTTGAACAATACTTGATTAACCATGGTTCGTCATCAATTAATTCTCTAAAATCCTCTAAAACTTTGATATTATCTAGTGATGTTTGAGCTTGAATTATTCCTGAAAATACGGTTTTTTCAATAATTGCATCTACATCTCCAAACCGTTCTAGCATGTTTTGAGCTTCTAAAATGGTTGGATCTTCAAGATTTCTCTGACAAGTAATTATTAAATTCATAATATTTTCTCTATATCTTCTTTTGAAACAGAACCTTCTCTAATTATTTTTAATTTACCTTCAATAAAATCAATAATAGTTGATTCTCCCAAACTGACAATCTTACCTCCATCAATTAGCATATCTACTTCTGGTAACTTATCCTTGAATTCATTTGAATCTAAAATTGATTTTTCACCTGAAATATTTGCACTTGTACCGATAATTAATTTACATTGTTTTAAAATTGATAAAATGCATTTTTCTCCTGGAACTCTTACAGCCAACTTTCCATTGTTTTCAATTTTTTCAGAAATTTCTTTTCTAACTGGAAGTAATAATGTTACTTGACCAGGCCAAAATTTCTGTGAAATTTTTTCTGCATCAGAATTGAACTCTACAATTACTTCTAATTCTTCTTTTGATTCTCCTAAAATAGGAAATCTTTTTTCACCATCTCTTTTTTTTAATTCATAGATCCGTTCAATACTATTTTTTTTGAATGGATCGCAACCAATACCATAAACTGTATCTGTAGGAAATGCAATAATTTCTCCATTTTTGTATGATTCTACAATTTTACTAATTCCATCTTCATCGCATGCTACTACATTCATGATAAAATCACGATTTACGAATAATTATGTTGTTTGATCTCTCTAAATTGTCAGACCGAAATTATCTGTAAACTCTGAAAATGTCTTGTATTCTCTTAGGAAATCTTTTCCTGACATACTAATTTTGTATTTACAAGCTCGTTTTGAATCAACTTGTTCAAGTAATCCTTGTGAAACTAAATTTGATAAAATTTTTGAAATTCTAGTATGAGAGATATTTGCTTTTTGAATTAATTTTGTAATTGATGCTCCTTCTTGATCAATGGTTAGCTCTTCGGCTGCATATAGAATATCTCCTACAATTTCTATCTGTTTCCGATATATGCCCATCTAATAAATTCCGTACAATTTGTCGTATGATCTTATGCAATCTATTGAATCAACAATTAGAGTAAACTTTTTTGACTCTAGATAATTTCACGCCTATCTACCAAATTTTCCATCATCTAGATCATCAAATTTCATATCTTCGTCATCATCTAGATCATCAAATTTTATTTTTCTTAATGGGAGTCTTGAAATTGGCAAGAATAACGAAATCAATCCAGAAATTTTCAATAAAATTGAAACTGAATACAGAACTGATTCTGGGAACACTAGTGAATACCATGCAATGAATTCTCCAAATGCTAACAATGCAAGTCCCGTACCGACTGCTAGTGCCCCTTTTTGTTTTCCTTCTAAAAATGAAACAAATGTCTCAATTGCTCCATAAACAAGTAAAATAAATGAAAATGATCTAATAATGTGTTCTATATTCATAGCTGATAATGCAAACAATGGTAAAATTCCAACTGATCTAAAGTATCTTGATTTTGGAAAAAATGATTTTATTGTATGAGAAAATGCAATGAAAAAATAACCTATTGTTTGTATTCCTAATCCTAATGCTTGTAATCCTCTATTGATTTTACCTTCTTGTAAATACAAATCATCAATCATATATCCACACCATATTATTCCAAAACCAATTCCAATTGCTACAAAAGCAAGTGTCAATCTAAATAAAACTGGACTACCCGTATTCTTGTAACCTACATATGCAAAAACACCAATAATTATCCCGATAATGAATCCTATTAAATTCAAAATATTTTCTAATAAAAATTCCATTTAATTATCTGCCATTTACTAAATTAATTAAGTCTTGTAGAAAATTGATTCATAAAATGATTAATTTCATTCAGTCTTCCCATTCGTCTAATGTACCTGCTGTCTCACCTTCAGTTGCTCCAGTATAATCACCTAAAATGTCTGAATATTGTGCCTCACTATGTGCTACAAATTTTACATACTCTCCATAACTCATATCCAAACCACATTTTTTACATTCAACAAATGAAAAATCTGGAGCTAATTCTGCATCTTCTTTACATTTAGGACACTTAATCTTCATATGATATTTTTATTTGTAGAGTATTATTGCTTTTATCAATAAGAGATAAATTGAAATGAAATTTGTGTAATTTATTGAGTAAAACATGTACTAAATGCAAACAAGAAATTCCAGATAGTGAAGAACTTGAATCTCAAGCAGAGAAATACCCAATTTGTACTAAATGTTGGGGGGAATGGAAAGAAATGAAGATCATGGTGATTAATGAAATGCATCTTGATCTCTCATTATCGGATCATCGTAAAGTACTAAGAAAACATGAAAAAATATTTGCAGGTGTTATGACTCCTGAAGGTGATTATGTTGACTTTACAAATGAAGATAATAGAAATCCAGAAGAAAAACAGGCTTAGAAATTAAATAATAATTTTGCTGAATCTGGTGTTAGTAGATTTATTTTTCTTTTTGATTCTTCATCTAATCTATCATATACTGTTTTGATTGCTAATGACAAAACATCCTGTTTAGTTTTATCAACTTGTAAAAATATCTCAAAAATTGCATCTAAATTGAAACGAATAATCTTATCTGGAGATAATAAAATGTGTTTAAAGTAGTTTGAGAACATGTCTTCTCGATTTTCATTAGCTATTTCTGCTAAAACTTCTAGCCATGTTTTTAGCAGCTTTGAGAAATTTGTAAATGGTATATCGGGACCTGCATTTAATGCATTTGTGATTATCTCTGTTTTATCTTCATCATTTTTACTAAAAAACTCTGTCATTCTTTTTTTCATAATCGGTGTTCTGAGAAAATCTGGTAAACTGGCAAGATTTACTATGATATTTCCTGCAAAATTAGGTTCTGACATATTGAGATCTTTATAGACTTGAAATTTACTGTTAATACACTTTAGCTTAAATACGCGATTTGAAAATTTGTTTTATGGGTGCTACAATAGTTATCGGAGGTTTTTTTGGAGATGAGGGTAAAGGAAAAATCATCTCATATTTGGCTCAAAAAGATAATCCTACGATAGTTGTTAGAGGTGGAGCTGGTCCAAATGCTGGCCATACAATCAAAGACGGTGATAAAACATTCAAGGTTAGAATGTTACCGAGTGGGTTTCTAAATAAAAATTCTAGAGTAATGATTGGTCCTGGTGTAGTTGTAAATCCTGATGTTTTTCTTAAGGAAATAAATGATTTTGAAACTGATGGAAGATCATTTCTTGATAATAATTGTGGAATAATTGAACAACATCATCTTGATGCTGATTCAAAAGGAAGATTAAAAGAAAAAATTGGAAGTACTGGTTCTGGTACAGGTCCTGCAAATGCAGAACGTGCAATGAGAACCCTAAAAATGGCTAAAGAAATAGAATCTTTACAAAATTATCTTCTTGATGTTCCTAAAGAACTCAATTCTGCATTAGATAGAAATGAAAATGTCTTAATTGAAGGAACTCAAGGAACACATCTTTCTTTATGGCATGGCACATATCCATTTGTAACTACAAAAGATGTTACTGCTTCTGGAATATGTGCTGATGTAGGCGTTGGTCCAAAAAGAATAGACGACGTAATTGTTGTTTTTAAATCGTATTTGACTAGGGTTGGAACTGGTCCGATGGCTGGAGAATTAAGTGCTGAAGAAACATCTCAAAAAGGTTGGGAAGAATTTGGAACTGTAACTGGCAGACTTAGGCGTGCAGCTGAGTTTGACTTTGAATTAGCTAGTCGTGCAATAATGCTTAGTAGTGCAAATCAAATTTCAATTACAAAATTAGATGTAAGATTCCCTGAATGTGCAGGTGCACAATCTATTGATGATCTAGGCTCAGAACCAAAATCATTCATAAAAAACATTGAAGAAAAATTAGGTGTGCCAGTTACACTGATTGGAACTGGTGCAGGCGTGAATGACATAATTGATTTACGCACATAATTTTTTACAGTAAGCTTTAATTTAGAAATTTTTTCAAAATACAATACGATGGCAACATTACCAAACTATGTCCAATTGGATTCACCTTTAGAATTTACTCGTTTAGTATGTGCTCTAGAACGTTCTCCACGCGTATCATTTCTTCATGAACATAATGGAAAAAAAGTCTTGTCTGTACAAATGGATTTACTAAAAGAAAAACCTGTAATTTATTTTACTCCAATTGAAAATATCGGTCATTATCTATGTTATGGGTTTAATTCTGGTCAAGAAAAACTTGAACTTGTAGATACAACACTTGATAATTCAAAACTGTACTCTCCAATAATTAAAATTAAATCTCTTCCTGCATCTCTAAAACCTGATATTGAATCATCAAAAGAAAAATATCAACCAATTGAGTTAGAGGATCTTTCTAGCCTAGCAAAACTAAGCTTTGGTTATGAAGAAGCACCATTCCCATTATTTGCATTCAAACAGAAAAACAAATGGTTCTTAGGTGTATTTCTTAACTTTAATGAAGATGGACCTTCATATTTCTGTCATGTCAGTTTAGATGAAGAACCATTAAAACCATTTTTGAAATACACTACTTCCAAAAATTCAGAACCTGAATTTGTAACTCATACTGGTGAACATGGTTATTCTTATATCAAAATAATAAAGTTAAAAGACTCACATCCATTGGTCGATTATGACCAAATTCAGTGATAGAATAAAAAAATCAGCTAAAACATCTCCGATCATTTTAGCAAATGATTATGATCCAAAAATACCAAACATTGAATCAAAAACATTACGAAACATTAAACTTCTAAACGACTACTTGTGTGGAATTAAAATTAACTTTCATCTTCTTCTACAATTAGATAAAAAACAAATTTCAAAAATCAATAAAACTGCACATGATTATGGTTTACAATGTATTGCTGACATAAAATTAAATGATATAGGAAATACAAATTATGTTACAACTGAAAATTTATGGAATATGGGATTTGATGCAGTAATAGTCAATCCAATTATGGGTAAAAAAAGTCTAAAAAATTTAGTAGAATTATCTCATAAGAAAAACAAAGGTGTAATTTCATTATGTCATATGAGTGCTCCAGAAGCAAAACTCTCTTATGAATTAGAAATTAAAAATAATTCTAAAAAACAACAACTCTATCAATTATTTTTAGATTGGGCATTGACTAGTCATGTTGATGGAATAATTGTTGGTGCTACTTTCCCAAAAATCATTTCATATTGCAAGAAATCTGCACGTGGAAAATTATCATTATTTTCTCCAGGCATAGGTACACAAGGAGGAAGTGCGTCAAAAGCAAAAAAACTTGGTTCTGACTATCTTATTGTTGGACGAACTATATTGAATTCAAAAAATCCTGTTCAAACTACAAAAAATCTAGTTGAAGATTCAATTATCTAAGAATTTTTTTGATTTTTTTAAAAGATTTTTTGCATTTTCATATGTAATTTTGTTTAATGCATTATCATAATCTAACCAAATAAAATCTAAGTGTTCATGCGATAAAATAATATCTAGATTTTTTGTTTTTCCTAGAAAAAATATAACTTTTTTATGAATATCTTGATTTTCTGCACGAAAATAATATTCAATTTCTTCTTCAAAACCATCTAAAAATTCTACATCTGAAATTCCAGTTTCTTCTTTAGTCTCTCGAAGTGCAGTTTCATGTGTTGTTTCTCCATTTTCCATTTTACCTTTTACAAAATCCCAATGTTTTGATGGATAATTTAACAAAAGAAATTTCCTATTTTCACTTTCATTAAATAAAATTATTCCTGCTGATACTTCTTCTTTCATTTTATTTTCCTATTCTTCGTTTCCTTTTTTGAAATGTTCTAATCGCTCTCATTAAATCAATTTTTCTAAATTCTGGCCAGAAAATATCTAAAAATACCAATTCACTGTATGCGCTTTGCCATAATAGAAATCCACTCATTCGTTTTTCGCCTGATGTTCTTAAAATCATATCTGGAGATGATTGTGGTAAGTGAGATGTATACAAATTAGATTCTATAACCTCTTTGTTAATTTTTTCTGCATCAAGTTCACCACTTTTAATCTTCATTCCAATTTTTTTTACAGCATCCACTAATTCATTTTGTCCTCCATATGCTATTGCAACGTTTAGAAAATGTTTGTCATATTCTTTTGTAGCATCATCTAATCTACTAAGAACATCTTTAATTGATTCTGGTAGTAATTCTATAGTTCCAATTGCTTTAACTCTCATTTTGTTTTTATGTAATCTAGGATCGTCGTACAATTTCTCTAATCTTTTATGGATTAATTCATAGAGATAATCTAATTCCTCATTTTTTCTATCAAGATTTTCTGCTGATAATACGTACAGTGTGATAATTTTAATGTCGAATTCTTCACACCAATCTAACAAGTTTTCTACTGCATCTGCACCTTTGAAATGACCTTTTTCCTGAATTGTTAGATTTCTTTTTGCCCATCTTCTATTTCCATCAAGAATAATTGCTATATGATTAGGCATGTCTCCTTCGAGAATCTCATTTTCTAGTCTCTTAGAATAGATTGAATAAAATCCTGAAAGATATAATGCTGCGTCTTTTATTCCGTTAATAATTTGCCACCTCGTTTCCTGTATCTACGGAAAAGTAGTGTGGCTGATATCAGTGTTATTGCTGCACCTGCTAACAATGGTGGAATTAATGTAAATGAACTGTCGTTTGTAGTTAGTATGTTTGTAAATTGTGCAACTGTTGGAAAAATTGCTGCTAAAACAATTATTCGTAATACATCACTAATGTGTTTTAATTTTCTATTGAGCCAATTACTAATTAAAATTCCAGCTGAAATTGTTCCAAGTCCCATCCACAAAAATGGAATCAAACCTTGAAGAAATTGTCCAATTACTATTTGATTTGATAATGATTGTGTAAAGTCTATTCCATTTTCAAATAATTGTGAATCAATATTTGCAATACCTGCCGGAACTGATGCAAGAATTAGAATAACTCCTGTTACAAGTGCAAATATTCTAATAAACCCTGTCGGAGTTGCTTTTGTCCAATTAGACCAGGATTTGTCTATGTCAAATGCACGAATAAGAAATGCACCGCCTAAAATACTAACTAGCACTGCAAAAATTTCTGCAGTGTATCCGACAACTGTTCCAATACCTCCTATCAATAATAAAATTCCTGGAACGCCCAAAAAGAATTTTGAATAAGTTTTATCATAAATTACCATTTTCAAAAATTTTCCAAATACTGCATACGAATGTTCAATTGTTCTGCTAACTTGCATTACAACTCTCTGAACCGATACAACTGGTATGACGTTTTGAATAACTGGAATTACCATTTCATCATCTTCTCCATCTGAAACAATTACTGCACCATTTGCAGAAAATTTTTGTAAGATAGATTTTATTTCACTAACAATTTTTTCATCTGCTTGAACCCCTCTTTTTTCTACTCCTGTAACTACTGAAACTTCCACATTGTATCCTTTACTTACTAAATCTTCATAGGTTTTTACTGCATAAAATATGGAATTTGAATCTGCATCTTCTGGATCTTCTAAGGCAAGTCTTTGTGCTGCATTAATACACGAATCTCTACCAACTACTGGGGTTGTGATTCCTGCTTTTCTTCCCACATCGTCATCTCTATCTACACAAATTACAAGTAGTTTTGATGCTGCTGTGGATTCTATATCTCTCTCTAATTTCTTATTTGTCGACATGTATACTAGTAATTACAAAATTTGCTTTTAACGATTTCCAACTATTGAATATAGTATTTTTTGTATTCACTCATGGTTTTGAGGAGTTTGCTATTTCAGCATACTGAATTGATTCCTCTTTTAATTCCTCAATATTATTCATAACCTCTGTTATTTTCTCTTCATCTCCATCACTATTGATTAAATTTGCAAAAACCATTGTTTCTATGATATGTGCTTCAAATGATTTCAGTGATGCAATTCGATTGATGTATGTTTCTTGCCACTCTTGTGGTGCATCACTATATGCTAATTCCATTAACAATGCATTATTTTGTGATGATGAAGTCTCTGCAATTCTAATGTATTCGTCTAAAGAAATTTCTTCATTCATGAACTCTGAAAATGATTCTTGTACGGCATTTGAAACTATATTATGCCTTTCATAAATCCCTGCATCGTGATTCTCAAAATCAGTAACTACGATGGTCATTTCTGTATTTGATGGATTATCTAACCAAACCATGAAACTTCCAATGGTTATGGCTACTAAAACTACTACTGTAATTATAACCCCTTTCTTAGAACCCATGTCCATACCAAATCTTTGATCATTATAATACTGATCTATTTTGTTAGAATAGCTATTTTTTAGAAATTTCAGTGTTTTTGATCAATTTTAGAAAATTTTCTAAATTAGTTTATAAAAAAAGCCCCTCACTTCTAGCCTAAAGTGAAATAATATTCACATTCTGTTTTCAAATAGAAGATTGTTTTGGATTGGATATATGACTGAAGCATATTGCGTAAAATGCAGACAAAAAAGAGAAATTCAAAACGCTGAAGAGACTAAATTAAAAAATGGACGTCCAGCCGTAAAAGGCGTGTGTGGAGAATGCGGAACTAAAGTTTTCCGAATAGGTAAACCTTAGACTCCTTTTCCTTTTTCTAATTAAACCCATATAGGGGATTTGTACAACTATAGTTATGACAAAATCAAATTATGAAAATTTACTAAAGCGAATTGAAAAAAATATTTCAAACACATCCTCATCAGGAAAACGTTTTGAATTACCTCCAATTGATATTACTTGGGAAGGAAAAAAAACAATTCTTAGAAATTTTGCAGACTTTCCAAAAGCATTAAGACGAGAACCTAATCTTATCTTACAATATTTGTCAAAAGAATTTGCAGTTCCTGCTGATCGTGTAGGTGACAAAGCAATTTTTGTTGGTAAGCGTGATCCTGATGATTTCACTAGACTATTTGGAATTTATCTAAAAGACTATGTTGAATGTCCAACATGTCAAAGTCCTGATACAAAAGTAGAAAAAGAAAACAGAATTTCTTTTCTAATTTGTGAGGCATGTGGAGCAAAATCTACAATTAAAGGTAAATATGCATAATGCTTTTTTCTACAAAAGTCATTAGTGCAAGCGGAAATTTAATGCTAAACATCTGTGATCATGAATTAGTTGATAAAACTCTTCATGATGGAGAAACAAAAATCAAAATCAATTCAAATTATTATGCTGAAAGGGATGTAGATGAACATGAAGCAAAAAATCTGTTAACAAAATGTAATTCCATCAACATGGTTGGTGAAAAAACAGTCTCACTTGCAACAAGTCTTGGAATTGGTTCTGAAAAAAGTATTAGACGTATAGAAGGCATTCCATTCTTAATAGTATTCAAGATGTAACACCACAATTATATACAAAAATCACATATCTTTTTCGTGGGAAAACGTAAAGTACTCAATGAAAGTGCATTAAAGGAAATTAGATTAGCTGAAGAAGGTGAAATGTATGGTCGTGTGATCAAACTTTTAGGAAGTGATCAAGTTCTTGTAAAATGTACTGATGATATTACTAGAAGAGGAAGAATTAGAGGAAAATTAAAAAGAAGAATTTGGATTAGAGATAACGATGTTGTAGTAATTGCACCTTGGGATTTTAAACAAACAGAACGTGGAGATATTGTATGGAGATTTACTTTACCTCAAGTTGATTGGTTAAAAGACAACGATCATATTCCTAAAGACTTTTGATTTTAGAAATGATTTTCTATTTGTAGTTCTAGTATAGATATGTCTGATAATTCTGAAAAAAAAATTGAATTAAAGATAAAATCTAAACTTGAACAAAAGAAAAAAAAGAAAACTCTTGATGATGGATTCAAAAAAAATAAAGTAGTGAATGAAGTTTTAGATAAAATTACTGTAATGCAACTTTATGATTTGATAAATTCTAAAATAATTTCTTATGTTAATGGAGTTGTAAAAGCAGGCAAAGAATCTGTTGTATTTTGGGCAAAAGATTCTGAAGAAAATGATATTGCATTAAAAATTTACTTGGTCACAACATCCAATTTTAAAAAAAGAAGCCAGTATGTAACTGGGGATCCTAGATTTACTAGTATCAAAAAAGGAACAAAAAATATAGTATATCTCTGGGCTAGAAAAGAATTCCAAAATATCTCTAAATGTTATGATTGTGGTATTTCTGTTGTAAAACCTAGACATGTTTCAAAGAATATTTTAATTATGGATTTTGAGGGAAAAGATGGAAAACCTGAAAATACTTTGCTGGAATCGGAAGTCGATGAAAATGATTATCATCAATCAATTAACTTGATATCTGATTTATTCATAAAGGCAAAATTGGTTCATGGTGATTTTTCAGAATACAATATATTTAAAACAAAAAATGGTCTAAAATTGTTTGATTTGGGATCTGCAGTTGATACAACACATCCCAATACAATGAATTTTTTAAAAAGAGACATTAATAACATAACCAACTTCTTTGTAAAGCGAGGATTGACAGTAGAAAACCCTGCTGATATTCTTGAAAGGATAACAAAATGAGCTTTGAAAAATTAATCAGAATTCCAACAGATAGGATTGGTGTCATTATTGGAAAGTCTGGAAAGACAAAACGCCAAATTGAAAAAAAATGTCATGTAGATTTGAATATTGATAGTGAAACTGGTGAAGTAATAATTACTAGTGATAAAATTGATGGAAACATTAGTCCGTTTAAAGCAGTTGAAATTGTTTCTGCAATGGGTAGAGGTTTTTCCCCAGAAAATTCATTGCGTCTTTTACGTGGAGAAAATAGCTTGCATATTATAGATTTACGTGAGTTTGGTGGAAAATCTCCTGATCAAATTGAACGGATTAAAGGAAGAATTATTGGTGAAAATGGAACTGCCAGATTAAACATGGAAAATTTAACTGGTGCAACAATTTCTGTTTATGGCAGAACTGTTGGAATAATTGGTGAACCAAATCAATTACGTTTGGCAGTTGATGCAATAGCTTCACTTTGTAGCGGTAGTATGCATGGTCCAGTTTACAATAAACTAGAAGCTGCTAGAAGAAAAGAAAAAGCAGATAAAGCATTATTGTGGGAAAATCAAGATGTCTTCTAAAGAAACTTTTAATCAAATATCCCCTAGTGAGTTTTTTTATCGTAATCGTGATCTTGCAGGATTTAGTAATCCTACACGCTCATTATACACTGCTGTACGTGAATTCGTAGAGAATTCTCTTGATGCATGTGATCATAGCGGAATATTACCTAATATTCACATGACTATCAAAGCAGTAGATCCTGAGAAACCTGATCCTAAACAATACATTTTAACTGTAAAAGACAATGGTCCTGGAATTCCTTCAAAACATGTACCTCTTGCATTTGGTACTGTTTTGTATGGCTCAAAATTTGGCCTGAAACAAGCTCGAGGAATGTTTGGTTTGGGTGCAACTATGGCTATATTATATGGACAAATTACAACAAACAAACCTGTTAAAGTAAAAAGTAATGCAGATGGAAAAACTCGTTTTGATTTTGAAATGAAACTTGACATTCAAAAAAACAAACCAGTCATAATGAAAAAACAAGAAACCCCAAGCACTGAACAAGGACTAAGTGTTAGTATTGTTTTAGATGGTGATTATGCAAAAGCAGGAACAAAAATTCGTGATTATGTATACCAAACTTCATTGATTACACCATATGCAACAATTACTTTTGATGATCCAAAGGGTGAGAAATTTCATCATAAAGCAATCATTCGTTCAATGCCACCTGCTCCGACAGTAATTGCACCTCATCCATATGGAATTGATGTTGAAACAATTCGTCGTATGCTTGTTGATACACATTACCAAATTCCAAATGTTGATGATAAAATGATTGAAAAAGTTAGAAAAGAACTTGGAATGTCAAAAAAGAAATTTACTTATGATGAAATTATGAAAAAAACTGAGAAAAAATGGAAATCTCTTACCCGGCCTGTACGTGTTGTAATATCTTTAATGTCATTTCTTGAAGCAGATTTTGAAAAATTACAGCGAATTAGAATTGAAGATGTTGATCTTCGAAATAATAAATTAACCTATTGGGATTATAGTACATCCCAAACTCTCGTAGCAGACATGGACGTTGAAAGTCCTTACTATAAGCAATTAGCAAACACTGTTCAAGGTGAATCTCTAACTCACTTTTTAAATAAAAGATTTCAAAGAGTGGGTCCAACTGCTGCGCTAGAATTTTGTAAATTTGCTAAGTTTAAACCTGAAACTAGAATTGGAAATATGACTGACCAAGAGTTAGTAAAATTAAGTGATGCATTGCAAACATATGAAGGATTTAGATCACCTGATCCAACATGTTTGGCACCCCTTGGTGATGGTCCACTTGAAAAGGGAATTGAACGTAGATTTGAACCTGATTTTATGGCTGTAGTTCAAAGAACAGCATCTGCATACTCTGGTTTTCCATTTGTTATAGAAATGGGTATCGCATATGGAGGTAAAATTGAAACGCGCGGTACCACTGTATACAGATTTGCAAATAGAATTCCACTGCTATATGATGAAGGTAGTGATGTGGTACTAAAAGTTGTAAAAGATACTGACTGGAATAGATACAAAGTCAAAAATGATTCTGCACCACTCATAATTGTCTCACATATTTGCTCAACTAGAGTGCCATACAAAACAGTGGGAAAAGAAAATGTAGCAGATAGACCTGAAATTGAAAAAGAACTTAGATTGGCACTTCAATTTTTATCAAGAAAACTTTCTGGATATATGTCTAAAAAAGGTCAAGCTGAAATGGCAAAAAAACGTGCAAATCTATATTCTAAATATTTGCCACTTGTTGCACAATTCTGTACTGAATTATCTGGAAATAAAAAAGAACCAAACTATAAACAAATGATAAAAGAAGAAATCGCAATAAACAATGCTGGTGAAAACAAAGAGGTAGAGAAGAATGGCTAAAAAAGTAACAAAAAAAGTAACAAAAAAAGTAGATAAAAAAGAAAAAATTGACAAATCAAAAAAATTAATCAATCTTCTCAAAAACCATGGTGCTCAGGTGTATGAAGATCTTGAAAATGGTGAATTTCCAAAATTCTCAATCCCAAATCGTTCAATTAGTAATATTATTTATGATAAAAAATTGAGACAGTACATACTTGGAACTAATACTTCTCTAAGAAGTGCAAGAAATAGTTCTCAATTACGTTCATTCACTCAATTATTATGGCTTGCATTTTTTGCAAACAAATTAACACATGAAAAAAAATCATCCACTCTTCGAGATGTCTACTATTCCTCTCAAGCATTTGCAATAGATTTTGAGGACCAACAAGAATCTGATAACATTATTGTTGATTTGGAGGCGGTTTTATCTCAACCTCGAGAAGATTTCTATGTATTTCCTGAAGAAAGAAGTAGTATTTTTGGTGATTTAACAATTGAATATACAATTCCTGGTTATGAAGGAAAGACACAAAATCTTTCTAGCCACCCTGATGGATATGCAATTGGCCCTAGTATGACTTCTGCTCAACTAGCTGATACTAGTGCAGAACTTGTAATTGCTATAGAAAAAGGTGGTTTGTTTACTAGATTTGTAGAAGAACAAGTTGACAAAAAATTCAAATCTATTATCATTAACACCGGTGGTCAGGCTCCTCGTTCAACTAGAACATTGTTGAAACGTCTACATGATGAAATGGGTTTACCTGTTGTCATTTTGACTGATGGTGATGTGTATGGAGAACACATTGCAATGGTTATAAAATCTGGTTCTGCAAATGCTGCACATCTTAAAGGATTGACAGTTCCTGATGCAAAATGGATGGGTGTATGGGCTACAGACATTGATAAATTTAAACTTCCTACAATTCCAATGACTGAATCTGACATTAAGCGTTGTTACGATTTACTAAAAGATCCTAGATATCAAGAAGGATTATGGAAACGAGAACTTGAAGTATTCATAAAAATTAAAAGAAAAGCAGAACTAGAAGCATTTTCAAAATATGGTCTTACAAATATCACTGAGAAATATTTGCCTAAGAAATTAGAAGAATCAAAAAGCTACTGATGTTTTAATTCTTAGTGTTAGTACCCCGTTTCTATACTTAAAATCACCAATTTCCATTTCTTTTGGTCCTTCAATTTGAACTTCTTTTGAAAATCCTTGTGAGCCTCTGATGTATAAAACTCCGTCAATTAATCTTACAGCAATTTTATCTTCTGGTCCTGGAACTTCTGCAACAAAAACTGTTTCATTATCTCCTTTGATTAAATCATACACCCAATTCTTTGATTCTTGTTCTCTTGCAGTAAATTTTGGTTTTTGTGTAACTACCATTTTCTTAATCACTCTAGTCCAGTAAACTATTGTCACTAAACCAATACCAATTAATATGAAACTGACAAATCCATTGTCTGCTCGTAATGACATTGCATATACCACTCCAAAGAAAATCAATAAAATAATAGGCACTACATAATTTAGTGATTTTTCAGTTGGTTGTGTTGCATTTGCATATTTACTCAATACACCAAATCTAGTTTTACCAAATATAAAGCATCTTTGATTTTTATAGGCAGAATCGTATCTGAAACTATGACTGAAAACTCTGCAAAAAAAATCACAACTAAGGATATTATTGCTAAGGGTTCATTAATTGCAATAATCATATCTGTTCCTACACTAATAGTATTTTTTGGTGTTTGGACAGTAACTGATGATCTAATTTTTGGAGCTGTTGGAGGATTAGTTACTAATTTTATTGCTTTAGGTTTTTCATTTAAAATAGTGAGTAAGAAATTTGTAAAAAAACCAAAAGATAATTTTGAATTATAATTAATAAAATGAATCTTTCACAAATAACTAAAACTCTTGTATCTGAAATAAAACTAACTGAAGTTCAAGCAAAAATTTTTCTACATGTTGTAATTAATGGTCAAATGAATACATCAAAAATTGCAAATGATCTAAAACTTACTTTGGATGATGCTACTCAAAACTCAAAAAAATTAGTAGAGCTTGGAGGATTTATTGATATGCCTAATGATGAATTTGAAGCAATGCATCCTCGATTTACAGCAGTCAATATGTATAGGAAAATGTGTGAAAGAGAACAAAAAGAATTCAAGAAAAATTTGAATGTTGATAATATTGGCGTTGCACTAGAAGTGTCTTATGATGATGCAAGGACTAAATATAACAAATAAAATGAAATCATATGAGTGATGCAGATGCAGCAACTGGGAAACCACAGAGTTTTACTAGAAAAACTCTAAGTAATTCTGATGAAAAACCAAAAGCTCCTGAAATTTACAAATGTTGCAGTAATCCTCAGATTACATATCTCGCTCCTGTAAATATCAACATTGATGAAAGAACTATTGGTTCAGTTGATGTTTGGAGATGTGCTTCATGTATGAAAACATTTTGTGAAGAAAAAACATTGGGAATTGACTCTATTTCTGATATTGTTGGAATGCCAAGAATTGAAGATAATGAAAAATGGGCTGTCATTATAAGTAAATTACAAAAAGGAAAAGACAAATGGAAATTAGTTAAATTAAAAGAAACTGGAATGATAAAATTTGAAACTGCTGATGAAAAACTCATTGATCTAAAAATTGAAGATTATAAAATTGTAGATGATTATCATTCAAGCTTTCTTGTTTTGGATCATATACACACTGCAGTTGAAATTTAATCTTGAAACTCACTGTTAACATTCAAGAGATTACTGGTACTCAAATGGCTGCAAAGATAATTGGCAATTTTATTATAGATGAACATTCATTTCCTTTCACTGGAATTGCCTTTGGAAGAATTGGAGGTCAAAATGTGGGAGTAAAACTCACTGAAGATGTTGAAAAAAACATCAAAGATTTAGGATATGACCTTGATGTTGTAATTGATACTCTACAAAAAAACCTAATTCAGGGTGATCTTACTTTACCTGAAGGATTACAACGAGAATCCTTTGCTGATGATTAAAATTCTGCTTCTTCTAATGCCTTTTCACAAGAACATGATTTTGAAACAGGAATTTTATCAATTAATTCCATAAGGAGTTTCTTAGTTAATTCAACATTTTTTGATAGTGTTTCAATAACTTCTTTTGCTGTAACTGGTTTTTCTGCCCATACATCATAATCTGTTACTGTTGAAATTGATGCATAGCAAATCTGTGCCTCCCTTGCTAATTGACATTCTGGAACCAGCGTCATACCTATAATTTCTGCACCAGTACTCTTGTAAAATCGTGATTCTGCTTTAGTTGAAAATCTTGGACCTTCAATGCAGACATATGTTGCTTCTTTGTGAATTTTTAATTCTTGTTTATTTGCAACATCTAAAATGGCTCCTTGTAATTCAGGACAAAATGGATCTGCAACTGAAATATGTATTACTCTTCCATCTTCAGAAAATGAGCCTTTTCGTGATTTTGTAAAATCTAAAAATTGTGTTGGTAATACAAAGTCTCGTGGTGCATATTCTTCTTTTAAACTTCCAACTGCTGATGGAGCAATTATTCTTTTTACACCTAATTCTTTGAATGCCCAAATATTTGCTCGATAATTTATCATGTGTGGTGGAATTGTATGTTTTTTTCCATGTCTTGGCAAAAATGCAATCTTTCTCCCATTGAATTCTCCAATTGTTATTGAATCAGAAGGTTTTCCATATGGTGTGTCTATAGTAATTTCTTTTGGTTCTTTCAATAATCCTGAATCATAAATTCCTGTACCTCCAAAAATTCCAATTTCTGCAGTTTCTTCCATTAGTATTCCACCAACGATTCTGATCTATAATCTTTAATCTTTGCTCGTCCATTGAGTTCAAGTAATTCTATAATGAATGCAAATCCCATTACTGTACCACCAATTTTTTCAATCAATTTTGCAGTAGCTTTAGCAGTTCCACCAGTTGCAAGTAAATCATCACAAATGAGAACTCGCTGTCCTTCTTGAATTACATCTTTTTGAACTTCTAATGTTGCTTTACCATATTCCAGTGTATATGAGGCCTTGACAATTTTTCCAGGTAATTTCCCTGCTTTTCGTACAAGAATCATTCCTTTGTTATATTTCAGTGCCAACGCACAAGCTATAATGAAACCTCTTGATTCAATTCCTGCAAAAACATCTACATCATTTGGATGGAATTTCTTTGAAAATTCTTCCACCATGAATGATAATGCTGATGGATCACCTAAGATTGGTGAAAAATCTCTAAACAAAATTCCTTTTTTAGGAAAATTTGGATAATCGCCAATCTTATCTTTTAGATTCATAAACTTAGACGAAAAATTGAGAAATAAAAACCGTTAGTTGATCAATTAATTGTGAATTTTGTAGATGTATTTGACGCGCCATCATCTGCAGTCATGTTGTACTCACCACTTTCCAAATCTGCCGGAATCTGCCACATTGTTAAGTATTCTCCATTATTTTTTGCAGTGATATTTAGTTCTTGAATTGTTGTTCCTTCTGTGTCAAATATTTTGATTGTAACTGTTGCTGAAATTCTTGCTCCTGAGCCTGAGATGTTCATTAACTCATTTGTATCATATCTACTTTTTTCTGTAATTATGACTAATTCTTTATCTTCTCCAGAAACTGAAAATTGTGCTTCTTTAAAATTTCCTCCACTTTTTGCATTAATTGTCCATTCTCCTAAATTTGCATCAAGTGGAATTCTGAAATTATCTATCTTAAAAACTCCAAATCTATCTGAAAATGTTTCGATTTTCTTAATGGTTTTTCCATCAGAATCTTTGATTGTAATGTCTAATAATACATTAATTGCACCTGTGTTTCCGAGAATTAGAATTTGCTCTCCTTGCTTGTATTCATCTCTGGTGGTTTGAATTGTAATTGCACCTGAACCTGTAGTTAATCCTACTGTGAAAACAGCTGAACCAGAACTCTCACCTCTTTTTGCATTCAAAGTAAATGCTCCTGTAGGGAGTCCATCCGATTCAATTTTGTATAATTCTTTTCCATCCGGTCCCAAGTTTAGTGTATCTGAAAATTTTTCTCTATCTGCAGAATCAATCAAAATTATTGAAATTTGTGAATTTGCTGGACCTTGAATTTCAATATCAATTATCTCTCCACTTGAGAAATTCAATTTTGTAGGTCTAACAATTAAAATTGGTTCAGGTTCTTGCCCTACACCAAAAACTGAAATTCCAGATTCATTTCCTTGAAATGTTGATAAAATATAGGTCCCTTCAACTGAACCTCTTGGTATTTCTATATTGAAATTAACATTTCCTGATTCTCCAACAGATACAGTTCTAGAGAAGATCTCTGTCCCTATGGCATCTTCAACAATCACAGACATCTCTTGGTTTGGAATTGCAGTTCCTTCAAACACAATAATATTTCCTGCGTCAACATTTGTTTCTACACTTGATATATTGATTAATTTTGCACTTATTACGTCAACATTTCGTAATACTTTGCTTTTACCATCATCTATTTCAATGGAAATTGTTCCTAATTCTAAATCTGGGGCAAACAAATTCTCATAAGTCCATTTACCATCAAATTTTACTTGAATGGTATCTATTGCAAGAATTTCCCCATTAACATCCTTTGATGAAATAGTTAATGTTGTATTTGGTGTTGCCATTCCTTCAAGTGTTACAACCTCGCCACGTTTGGCTTCTTGAGGTGTATTTCCAAGTGACAATTTAATGATATCTGGGATTTCTCTATTTTCTAATTGTGGAATTCTAATACTGAGAGTTTTTTCACTTCCACCTGAATCCCGTAATACAAATTCTGTTCTTTCGTCGTTTAGAATCACTGGTAATTTAGATGTAAATAATATTCTTCCATTTTTATCAACTATAACAGATTTTTGTAACTCATCTGAAATGTAGAAATCAAGCGATTGATTTGGAACAAAATTTTCTCCAATTACTCTAAAATTAGAATTTGATGCTGGTTTTTCTGGAATGAATCTAAAACTTGAATCTTCTTTTATTGAAACAATTTTTGGTTGGTTTAATTCTGGTTGATTTTTAGATGTTTCTGATTTGGTAACTGTTGTAGTTGCAGATTTAATTATCTCTCCATTTGAATCTAAGGCTTTCCAATTTATCACTGGATTGGATTCTATAGTTTTAATCCCAAATTTTACTGATTCCCCTGGATTAATTTCATTTTGAGATGTGAAAACGATTACTCCTTGTGGTGTATTTTTACCCATCCATCCTTCTTCGGTTTTGAAAGATTTGAATTCGTTTTCTCCACTTAACCAGATTCTTACTGTATCTATACTTGCAGTATTGCCTCTACTGTTTTTTAATTCCAGTAAAGTTGAATCTTCAAAACCTGTACTTATAGCAATGACTTCATCGGCAAAACCGCTTTCAATATTTGATATTATCATAACGGATGAAATTAATAATAATGAAAAAACTAAAACTGAATATTTACTCATCATAGTAATTTCTCATTATCTACAATTAAATCTTAATCATCATTCAAACTACCTCTAGGCGTTTTTAGAATTGATATAGTTTAGAACATCTGGCTGTGTAAATTTTAATTCATAGGGTTCCCATGAATCAAAAATCCTCTCGATCTCTGTAACATCTTCATGTTTCAAATAATCTCCATCTGATATGGCAACAAATGATTCAATATCTTCAATACTTCCAAAAGTTGGAATTATTGATCTAACAGATTTCTTTGAAAGAATGAATTTCATAGCTAATGGCATAATATCATATCCATATTTTTCTCCAATTGGCATCACTTGTTTTACTTTTTCAAATGCACTCTTGAACCATTCTTTTTTTCTTACTGCTCTATGATCATCATCATCGATTTTTTTATCTACATCTTCCATAGTTCTCATTTCTCCTGTTAACACACCACTGGCATCTGGAACTCTCACAAAAATTCCAACATCCTTCTTCTCGGCATTTTCTAAAAGCTCTCTTCCTGGAACTTGTTCAAACAAATTGAAAACTGTCTGTACAGCTGATAAATTCTCAATTTTCATTGATTCTAATCCTTCTGCAGTCCATCCTATTGCAGGACCCAATGCAGATTGGAATGTTTTAATTTTTCCTTCTTTAATTTTTTCATTTAGAAATTCAAAGACTTTTTGATCTTGAATATGATATAATTTTGGATTATGAAGCCCATAAATTTCAATATGATCTGTTTGAAGTCTATCTAAACTATCTTGTAACATTTTTTCTGAAAATTCTCTTTCAGAAAATCTTTGTGGTAATTCTGCGTGTCCAATCTGTTGCACC
>CABXGK010000010.1 GCA_902511735.1 uncultured marine group I thaumarchaeote | reverse complement strand
CCACATGGAACATTAATTGCACAAATGAGTTCTGAGGAGATTGAATCTATTACTGTGCCAATTTTTGGAAACAAATGGATTTTGAGATGGGAATCAGATAGAGAAATGAAAGAAAAACTCATGAGAGAAGCAACACTTCCAATGCCAAAACCAGTAACAGACCCAAAAGATATTGAAAAATTAGTAATTGTGAAAAGGCAAGGAGCCGCTGGAGGTAAAGGGTATTTCATGGCTGCAAATGAAGAAGATTATAACACAAAAAGAAATCAATTAATTTCTGAAGGAGTAATTTCAAAAGACGAAACCCTATACATTCAAGAATATGCAGCAGGGGTTTTAGCTTATTTGCAATTTTTTTATTCTCCATTAACTGGAGAATTAGAATTCTTTGGAGTTGATCAAAGACACGAATCAGACATAGAAGGTCTTGGAAGAATCCCATCAGAACAACAATTAAAATCAAAAAAAGTTCCATCTTTCAATGTAATTGGAAACAGCCCCTTAGTTTTGAGAGAATCACTATTAGATGAAGTTTATACAATGGGGGAGAATTTTGTTGAAGCCGCAAAAAGAGTTGTTTTGCCTGGAATGAATGGCCCATTTTGTATTGAAGGAGTTTATGATGAAAATGCAAAATTCACATCATTCGAATTTTCGGCAAGAATTGTCGCAGGAACCAACATCTACATGGATGGGTCACCATACTACTCATTGTTATTCAATGAGAATATGAGTATGGGAAAAAGAATTGCACGAGAAATTAAAATTGCCGAAGAAAAAAATGAGATAGAAAAAATAGTGACCTAGAATTATTGTAAAACCCTAGGTATTCTTTTGATTAGGTGCGAGATAGATACTCTTCCAGGTCCACTAACAATTACAATTAGACTAGCAGCAAGAAGTATCAAATCAAACTCATAGCCTTTATCTCCTGTTAAACTAGATGCACCCTTTACTAGAAAGATTGCACCAAGCATTACAATTGATAATAATGCACCCGATATTCTTGTCAAGACTCCAATTAAGAGTAAGATGCCAGGTACAAATTCAGCTAATGCTATGGGAATTTGCATTTCAGCAGGAATGCCCATACTTGATATCCACCCTCCAAATCCAGGGTTTCCAAATTTTCCAAACCCATGAACAATGAAGATTACTCCAATTGTTGCACGCATCCCAAAATGTGCAATATCATGAAGTTTACTTGTAGAAAGTTCTGCATTCATATTTTTTACAATTTTTATTAGTTAATAATTCATCAAGGACTCTAAAAATAGACTATAACGTAAACGACATACGTATGTGATCAATTCCAACTCTTTGGAATATCATTCCCTCTTCAATAAAGCCACATTTTTGATAAAACCCTTTTACAGAATATATTGAATCCAAAATGATTTTAGAAAATCCTCGTGTAGAATAATATTCTTTAAGCTGAGAAATACAGGTTTCTCCATGATTTTTTGTTCTGAAGTTTTTCAAAATAGCCATACGCTCAATTTTGGTTATTTTTTCATCTATTGAGATAACTCGTACAGAACCAACTATATTTTTTCCATCAAATATTAGAAAATGATTACATGATTCATCATATTTGTCAAATAATTCAGATTCAGATATTCCTAATTCAGCATGAAAGACAGTTTTTCGAATATCTCTAATATGTAAAAAATCTTTATCATTAAAATCTAATTTTAAGAGATGGGTTTTAACCATGATAGATTATTTAGTATAAGATTGGTTTGGGTAGAGATGTAATGTTGCATCATTATTTTCAAATGTGATTTCAGCTTTCCCAATCCTGCTTTTGTAGAGTTTCACTTTTTTTCCATCTACAAAATTGAATTTTTCAATTTCTACCAAAGTTAATTCTTCTAATTTAACAAGAGTTTTGTAAACTGCAGATAATGATATGTTTAGTTCGTCAGCGATTTTTGGAGCGTCCTTTGAATTATTAATTATTGAGAATAATACAGAGCGATGACATGCATTAGTTAAAGAATCCATGATTTTTTGAGTAATATCATATTCACTTAATTGTAGAATGTTAGGTTTAGGAAGTGCTTCGCGAACGATACTTTTTTTCACGTTACTTGTTGTCATTAGGTGTCAAGGTTAATGACGCTTCAGGTTTTTTTATACTTATCTCGGCATCCTTAATTCTACTCCTGTATACCTTGAATCTCCTACCCTTTTCAGAAATTTGCCAACTGTCTACATGAATTAATGTAAGTTCTTCTAGGTCAGAGATTTTTTTATAAACTGAACTTAAAGGAATTTTGTGTTTTTCAGATAATTCGGCAGCAGTTTTACCTTTTCGAATAATTGAAAATATTATTGCACGAGATTCAGCATCTGCTAGCATTGAAATAACCTTTTGAGTTACATCATATTTTTTTAATTGCGGCAGTGTAATTCTTTTTGCCATGATTGAATGCAAATGGTAGATTATTTAAGAGTCAATATATATTCTTAGAATTTAGAATGAAAGTTTAGAATGACTAATGACAAGGAAAACCTGCTGCATGTCTCATATCATGTGTTAATTCATGTATGAACATTTCATCAAATGCTTGTTCACCCATAACTACACTGAAGATATGTCCTTGATCAAAACCTACCATGAATAGACCAAATCCAAAAACAAGTGCTAAAACAGCAATTGCAACTTTAGAAGTTTTTGAAGTTGTAACTGTAGTTTGTTTTTGTGACATAGCTTTTTTGAAGAAACTTATCTATTTAAAAGTAATTGAAAAAGGGCTGTAGTATGAAGATCTATTTTTTAGTAATTCCAATAATAATTGGAATTGCTATTGGAATTGGATTGACAGTAGATTTTGAAAAAACCTCAGAAAATTCATCGATATTAAATAAAGAAAATCTGTTACAGGGATCAATAATACATGGTAATTCTAATGCAAAGATTACGATAGTTGAATTTGGGGATTACCAGTGTACTTTTTGTTACAAATTTCATGATGAAACAATGGGCAAAATCAATGATAAATATATCAAAACAGGTAATGTGAATTTTGTCTATAAAGATTTTCCACTAAATGGAGAACCATCAATTTTAGCATCTGAAGCATCATACTGTGCACAAAAACAAAACAAGTTTTGGGAATATCATGATACGCTGTATAATAATTGGGGAGGAGAAAATACTGGTTGGATTACAAAGTCTGTACTAATTGGATTTGCAAAAGATGTAGGACTCAATCTAGATATTTTTAGTCAATGTTTAGATAATTCAGAATTTAGACAAAAGGTTCTAAATAATGAACAATTTGCCAAAGATGTAGGTATTAGTGCCACACCTTCATTTTTGATATTCAATGACAGCGAAGTTTATAGAATAATTGGCGCACAACCATTTGAAAGATTTGAACAGGCGTTACAAGAACTTGGAACTTCATAAAATGGCAATCACCTTAATATTCGGATTTAGGAATTAAAGAAAATGGGAAAATTTGAGGTTCAGAATGTCGATTCTGTAAAAATGTACAAAATTAGGAAAACATTAGAAGAGTTAAGTCAGCAATCAGGTCGAGGTACAGAGCTCATCACAGTATACATTCCAAAAGGTCAACAACTTCATGAAGTAATGACACAATTAAGAGAAGAGCAAGGTACTGCAGACAATATCAAATCAGACTTGACCAGAACACATGTGGTAGACTCATTATCTAAAGTATCTCAAAGATTAAAGCTATACAAAAAAACGCCAGAGAGAGGATTAGTAGTATTTTGCGGTGCACTTCCAAGAGAAGGAGGAGGACCTCCGGGAAGCGAAGTTGTGAAAATTTACGAAATAGAACCTCCTAAAGATTTAACCACATCACTATATCGATGCGATGATCATTTTCATACGGATATTCTAAAAGATATGTTACAAGATGACAATATTATCGGATTATTAGCAATTGATGCCAAAGATGCAGGATGGGGATTACTTCATGGAGATAAATTAGAAGTTCTAAAAGAAACTGGTTCAGGAGTTGCAGGGAAACATAGACAAGGTGGACAATCTGCTAAAAGATTTCAAAAATTAAGAGAAATGGAATTACAATATTATTTTAACAGAGTTGCACATATCACTAGAGAATATTTTATTGATATCTACAAAGTGAAGGGATTGATTGTTTCAGGCCCAGGTCCCACAAAAGAAGATTTCATCAAGAATGAATATCTAGAATACAGGTTACAAAATAACATTATTGCTACAATTGATGCATCATATTCAGGTGCAGAAGGAATAAGAGAAGCATTTGCAAAATGTTCTGATATCTTATCAAATTTCAGAATGGTTGAAGAGAAGAAAATTATTGAAAAATTATTTCAAGAAATTAATGCAAATACAGGATTAGGAAGTTATGGTCTAAAAGAAGTAATTGAAATGTTGAGGAACAATATTGCAGGAATGGTGATTGTTTCTGATGATATCCACATGAGTAGAATTGAAAAAAAATGCAAACGATGTGACCATGTAGAAGAAGAACTTGTTGAACAAGGAAAAAGAATTGCTAGAAAAACAGAAATGAAAAGTCAGGGATGTTCAGAATGTAAAGCAATGGATTCAGAACTAACTGATCAAGATCTTATTGATTTTATTGCGTTAATTGCATCTCAAACAGGAACCAAAGTGGAAGTGATATCTGGAAAAACAGAGCATGGAGTCATGCTTGGAAGTTTAGGAAACATAGCTGCAATATTGCGTTATAATCCAAATCGCAGTTAGAATGAATCTTTAATTTTTTGTTGCAATTTAGACAATTCATCAACTTTAGGAATTTCTCTTTTTGTCCATATTGTTGCTTTATTTGCATATCGAGGAATGATGTGTACATGAACATGAGGGATTATTTGTTTTGCCTCTTTACCGTTATTTTGTGCAATACTAAATGCAACTGCGCCAGTAGCTTTGAGAATTGCATTTGCAATTTGAGGTACAAGAGAAAATAATTCTGCAACTTCATTTTTCGGCATATCTATAATTTTTTCATATGGTTTTTTTGGAATAACCAACGAATGACCAGTGTCAATAGGATATTTGTCTAAGATAGCAACATGACGCTCGTCTTCAAATATAATATAGCCAGTTAATTTTCCTTCAATTATTTCAGTAAATATGGTCATTACATTCAGATAGACATGTGTATAATATATCCGCTATTCATTTATTTGCCTGATAATTTTGGAATGAACAATGGGTAAAAACAGACGTGAAAAAAGAGAAGAGGAACGTGAAGGTTTTGCAGCTAAAAGAACAGCCCAATATCGAACTAGAAATCTAAAAGCGTTAGGAATTTTATCAATGATCGGAGTCATTGTTGCATTTGCCTGTTTTGAGTTTGTTACTTCAACAAATAATGTACCCGGAGCCCCAGAAAATGCTGGCAAACTAGGCGCAGAACATATTCATGCATCCATGTTAGTAAAAATTTTTGGCGACAAATTTGATTTTTCAACACCAAACTATCAGGTAAAAACCCCATGGATACACTTTGAAAATCAGGACGGAGACACAATACATAGACATTCTACAGGAGTGGAACTCGAATTTTTGTTTAATTCGATGAATATTGCAGTTAACGATAATTGTTTTGTTTTCCCTGATGGAAGACAATTTTGTACAAATGAAGATTATTCACTAAAATTCTATGTCAATCAACAATTGGTTAAAGACTTGAGAGAATATATTGTTCAAGAAGATGACAGAATTCTCATTACATATGGAAATGAAGACCAGCTAGCCATTGACAAACAGCTAGCAGAGTTAAATGCACAAGCAATCAATAGATTGTAAGTAAAATGAAAATTTCAAGCAGAAATGTTGTAGAAGGTACTGCACGAGCTCCACATCGTGCCATGTATAAGGCAATGGGATTAACAAATGAAGATTTAAGCAAATCATTTGTCGGAGTATGTCATACAGGTAATGAAGCAACTCCATGTAATATTCATCTTCCAGATCTTGCTTTGCATGCAAAGCAAGGAGTTAGCGAAGGAGGAGCAACTGCAAGAGAATTTAGTACAATTGCGGTAAGTGATGGAATTGCAATGGGTCATGAAGGAATGAAATCGTCTTTAGTAAGTCGAGAAGTTATTGCAGATTCAATAGAATTGATGGTTCGTGCCCATCAATATGATGCACTAGTTGGAATTGCAGGATGTGATAAAAGTTTACCAGGAACAATGATGGGAATGATAAGACTCAACATACCTTCAGTATTTGTTTATGGTGGAACTATAATGCCTGGAATGCTAGATGGAAGAGAGTTAACTGTCGTAGATGTTTATGAAGCTGTAGGGTCATATGACGCAGGAAAAATTTCTGCTGAAGAATTAGAAAATATCGAAAATGTTGCATGTCCTACTGCAGGATCATGCGGAGGCATGTTTACAGCAAACACAATGGCATCTATATCTGAAGCAATAGGATTATCATTACCTGGAAGTGCAAGCCCACCTGCAGAAGATGATAGAAGAAACAAGATAGTTTTTGAAACAGGAAAAGCGTGTGCAAAATTACTTGAATTAGGCATAAAACCTCTGGATATTGTGACCTTTGAGGCATTTGAAAACTCAATCACAATGTTAAATGCTGTAGGAGGATCTACAAATGGAATTTTACATTTGTTAGCAATGGCAAATGAAGCAGGAATTAATCTTACATACGATGATTTTGAGAGAATTAGAAAAAAGACGCCACACATAGCAGATATGAAACCGGGTGGAAATTACGTAATGAATAGTCTGGATAAAATAGGAGGAATACCGCTAATCATGAAAAAATTATTAGATAAAAATTTGATTCATGGTGATTCATTAACAGTTACAGGGAAAACAATCAAAGAAAATCTAGACGAACTATCAATGATAGAAGTTCCAGAACAAAAAATTGTAAAATCTCCAGAAAATCCATTACACGAAGTAGGAACAGCAGTCATTCTAAAAGGAACACTTGCCCCAGAAGGTGCAGTAATTAAAACAGCAGGCGTAGAAATGACAGAATTTACAGGAACTGCTAAAGTTTACGATAGAGAGGAATATGCATTTGAATCCGTATCAAAAGGAGATGTGGATGAAGGCGATGTCGTAGTAATTCGTTACGAAGGACCAAAAGGAGGTCCAGGTATGAGAGAAATGCTTTCTACAACAGCTGCGCTTGTTGGAATGGGGTTAGGAAAAAAAGTTGCAATGGTAACTGATGGAAGATTCTCTGGAGGAACTAGAGGGTTCATGGTAGGACATGTTGCACCAGAAGCATTTGTTGGAGGTCCAATAGCATTGGTAAAAAATGGAGATAAAATTTCCATCAATATCAAGGATAATTCTATTAACCTACATGTATCTGAAGAAGAATTAGCTAAAAGAAAAGAACAATGGAGAAGACCAGAACCTAACTATTCTACCGGCGCACTTGCAAAATTTGCATCACTTGTAGGATCTGCTGCAAATGGTGCAATTACAAAACCAGCACAATACTAGTCATTCAAAATGTTTTTCGCATAACATTACATTTTTTGAGTCAAGAGTTTTTGCAGTTAATGAAGTTCCATCCTGAAGTCCTTTTTTGCATACATAACAAGTTAGTTCATGTGCGTCAGTTCTCAAAAATATCGGTTCAGTCTTTAAAACAAAATCCTGAATCAAAGATGATTTTCCAGAATATACTAATTGGCTCATGGTCATAGTAGAACACCATTTGATATAAAGGTACCGTACTTTACTGTAATATCTAATTACAATTTAAATACCGTATTCAAATAGCATGCCTATGGGTGAACACCTTTGGAACAAACAGCACGCTTAAGATAATTCCTCTAGTGTACACTGAAACCCAATTTGAAATTTACAATAAAATATCAAGAAATTACAAGCATTCATTTCTGTTTGAATCATTAACAGGTCCTGACGAACTTGCAGAGACATCAATCATGGGATTTGACCCAGAATTAATTGTGAAAGGATATTTCGATAAAATTACAATTGAAGATAGAAAAGGGGAGATCAAAACAATTCAAACAGACACCCCTCTAAATGAGATAAAAAAATTGGTTAAACAAACAGATGATATGACATATAGATATCTCGGAGGCGCAGTAGGAAACATAGATTACGATGCAATTAGATTATTTGAAAATATACCTGGAAGTAAAAATTTAGAAAAACCAATTATGGAGTTTGGCATATACAGAGATGGAATCTTATATGATAATAAAAAGAAACAATTTCTATATTTTTATTATGATGAAAATAGATCAAGTGAAATAAAACAAACGGATGGAACTTTTGGAGATTTTGAAATATCAGATATTAAACCCAATTTAGACAAAGAAGCATTTGAAAAAATCGTTAATCAGGCAAAAAAATATGTTCATAGTGGAGATGTGTTTCAAGTTGTATTATCTAGAAGATTTTCATTTGAAGCAAAAGGAGATTATCTAAAAGTTTATGAAAAACTTCGAACATTAAATCCATCACCATACATGTTTCATGTAAAAATGGACGATAAAACAGTAATTGGTTCTAGTCCCGAAATGTTATTACGAGTTACAGGAAAAGATATTGAAACATTTCCCATAGCAGGAACTCGAAAGATATCTGAAAATGAGGAAAGTAATGAAAGATTGAAAAAGGAATTACAAAATGATGAAAAGGAATTGGCAGAACATACAATGCTTGTAGATTTAGGCAGAAACGATATTGGGAGAGTTTGTGATTATGGAACTGTAAAAGTTAAGGAGTTAATGGAAATTAAACGATTTAGTCATGTCCAACACATGGTAACTCACGTAGTTGGAAAATTAAATGAGAGACATGACATGTATGAAGCATTTAAGGCAGTTTTTCCTGCAGGAACAGTTTCAGGCGCGCCCAAAGTCAGAGCAATGGAGATAATACAAGAATTAGAACCTACAGAAAGAAATGCATACGCAGGAGCCGTAGGATACTTTTCATTTAACGGGTGCTGTGATTTTGCAATAGCAATTAGAAGTATTTTTGCAGAAAAAGAACAAGGATTTGTTCAAGCAGGAGCAGGAATTGTATTTGATTCAGTAGCTGAAAATGAATTGAAAGAAACAGAACATAAAGCAAATGCAATGATTACTGCATTAAAGGAGACAGCAAAATGAAATTTTTGATAATAGATAATTATGATTCTTTTGTATACAATATTGCTCAAAGACTGGGAGAGTTAGGAATAACATCAGATGTCATAAGAAATGATAAAATTTCCATAAATGATATTGAAAATTCAGATTATGACGCAATAATTATTTCTCCAGGACCAGGAACACCAGATGATGAACGATATTTTGGAATTTGTAAAAAAGTTATAACAGAAATTGGTCCTACAAAACCAATTTTAGGAGTTTGTTTAGGACATCAAGGAATAATTTCGTGTTTTGGTGGAAAGGTAGTCAATGCAGAAAATATTCGTCATGGAAAAACTAGTGACATTAAACATTCAAATGAATCATTGTTTGTAGGAGTGAAAAATCCATTTAGAGCAACTAGATATCATTCACTGGTGGGAGAAAAAACAATAATACCAGATTCGTTAAAAATTACTGCAGTATCAGAAGATGATGGAGAAGTTATGGGAGTCAGTCATAAAAAATATTTAATTGAAGGAGTTCAATTCCATCCTGAATCAATTTTAACAGATGAAGGGACAAAGATTTTTGCAAATTTTATAGAAAAGGTAAGGACATATGAAAAAAATAACTAGTGATCTTTCATTTGATGAAATGTCATCAATGATGAGTCAAATTCTGAATGGAAAAAATAGTGATGACGAAATTGCAGAATTTCTACAAGATTTGTCAAACAAAGGAGAAACTAACGAAGAATTACGTTCCATGCTAACAAAAATGAACGAATATTCAGTAAATATCAATCCAAGATGTCATGGAAATTTAATTGACGTGTGTGGTACAGGAGGAGACAATCTACAGACATTCAATATTTCCACAACTGCAGCATTTGTTATTGCAGGAGCAGGCGGAAATGTTGCAAAACATGGAAATCGTTCAATTTCAGGCATATCAGGAAGTGCAGACATCTTTGAATATTTTGGATTTAATTTGGATTCAGAGCCATGGATAGTAGAAGAAATGATAGAGAAAATTGGAATAGGTTTCATGTTTGCACCAAAATTTCATCCTGCTATGAAAAATGTCGCTCCTGCTAGAAAGATAATAGGTAAAAGAACTGCATTTAATCTATTAGGGCCTTTATGTAATCCAGCAAAAGTTAGACATCAAATGATTGGTGTCTTTGCAGACAATTACATTGAAAGAATTGCAAGAATTATGCAAAAGAACTTTTCAGATACGGTGTTAACAGTAAGATCTGATGATGGAATGGATGAATTATCAACAACGTCAAAAAACAAAGCATGTTTGTTAAAAAATGAAGAGATAACTGAGTTCATCATTGATCCTAGCAAATACAATATGGAAAAAGGCAACTTAACTGAAATTCAAATTTCAACAAAAAAAGAAGCGATAGAGGCATTTGTTAAAGTATTGAACAATACATCAAATAAAACAATGAAAGAAATTACAATTCTAAATGCAGCCGGAGGTCTTCTTGTAGGAGGAATGTGTAACAAATTTGAAGAAGGAGTAGAATTAGCTAGAAAAACAATAGACAATGGAAAAGCATATGAGAAATTAAAACAATTTGTAAAAGAAAATAATGCTTTGGAAAAATTAGAGGAGTTTAACTGACATGGAAAATATTTTAGAAAAACTAGTAAATAATTCAAAAAAAGCAATTGATGAGGGAGTGTATGATATTTCAGAATCATATTCAAATTCTGGAATTAATTTAGAAGAAGTCATATCTAATTCACAACATGCACCGCTAATTACAGAAGTAAAATTTTCATCTCCTGCATTAGGGAATATTAGAAAAATATCAGACCCAGTAGAAATTGCAGTTCAGATGGTTAACGGAGGAGCATCTGCACTATCTGTATTGACTCAACCATTTTTGTTTGATGGTTCACCAGAACTTTTTATTAAAGTTAGAAAAGTTGTTCAAGTTCCAATGTTAATGAAAGACATAACAATTGATAAAATCCAAATCGACGCTGCTAAAAAAATTGGCGCAGATTATTTTTTATTAATACAGTCACTTTTTGATAAAAAAATGGTGCCTGAAATGGATGAATTAATTGAATATGGACACAAACAGGGAGTTAAAGTAATCGTAGAAGCCCATACTTCAGAAGAATTTGAAAATGCATGTGAAACTAATGCAGATATTGTAGGAATCAATAATCGTAATTTAGACACATTGAAAATAGATCTCAATACAACCAAAGACATATTGGAAAAATCAAATACAACTAAAACAATCATCTCAGAAAGTGGAATTGAATCTCAAGAGGATATTCGATTTCTTCATAAATGCGGTGCTAAAGGATATCTAATAGGGACAGCAATAATGAAAAACGATAACATTGAACAAACAGTTAGAGGATTAGTGAATTCAATATGAAGATAGGAATACCAAAAGATGGACGATTTGGAGATTTTGGAGGAAAATATATTCCAGAGACATTAGCACCTGCAATTGAAGAATTAGAAAAAAATTATCTAAAAATTAGAAATGATAAGAGCTTCAAAAGAGAACTTGGACAGCTGTTAATTGATTATGCAGGAAGACCTACTCCAATTTATTTTGCAAAAAATCTTACAAAGACAGTAGGAGGAGCAAAGATCTATTTGAAAAGAGAGGATTTGCTTCACGGAGGAGCCCACAAAATCAATAACACGTTGGGCCAAGCATTACTTGCAAAACGTATGGGTAAAAAAAGAATCATTGCAGAAACAGGTGCAGGTCAACATGGAGTGGCAACTGCAATGGCATGTGCAAGTTTAGGATTAAAAGCTGAAATTTACATGGGGCATGTAGATACAATTCGTCAAAAACAAAATGTTTTCAGAATGGAATTACTAGGTGCCAAAGTGCATGCAGTGAAATCAGGTTCAAAGACATTGAAAGATGCAATAAATGAAGCAATGAGAGATTGGATTACAAATGTGGATTCTACATATTATTTACTAGGTTCAGCTGTAGGACCTCACCCATATCCATTGATGGTAAGAGACTTTCAAGCAGTGATAGGTAAAGAGATTAAAAAACAAATGAAAAAAATTCCAAACGCAGTGATAGCATGTGTAGGAGGAGGTTCAAATGCAATAGGTACATTTTACCCACTAATAGATACAAAAGCCAAGATTATAGGAATAGAAGCAGGCGGAAAAGGTGTTAAAACAAAGTTACATTCAGCACCACTAACTGCAGGAAAAAAAGGAGTGTTACATGGAATGATGACATATCTAATGCAAGACAAAGATGGACAGATTAGTGAAACACATAGTATTTCTGCAGGATTGGATTATCCAGGTGTGGGTCCAGAACATGCATATCTTAAAGATCAAAAACGAGTAGAATACAAGGCTGTAACTGATGATGAAGTAATCGATGCATTTTTAATTCTTACAAGAACTGAAGGGATCATTCCAGCATTAGAATCTGCACATGCAATAGCACATGCAATTAAAATTTCAAAGAAAATGAAGAAAACAGAATCAATCGTAGTTACATTATCAGGTAGAGGCGATAAAGACATCGATATTGTAAAGGAGTATATGACCAAAAATGTCAAGAATAAAAGAAAAATTTAATCAGTTAAGAACAAAAAAAGAGTCCGCTCTAATATCATACATTATGGCAGGATATCCATCAGAAAAATCTACACTTGCCGCAGTTAGAGGATTAATTCAAGGAGGTACAGACATTATTGAATTAGGATTTCCATTTTCAGATCCAATTGCAGATGGTCCAACAATCCAAAAGGCAAGTACAGAATCATTAAACAGCGGAACTAAAATTGATAATTTCTTTTCAATTGTAAAAAAAATACGAAAAGAGTCAGAAATTCCATTAGTATTAATGACATACACAAATATCCTGTATAATCAAACATATCAAAAATTTATTTCTCGTGCAAAACAAGCAGGAATTGATGGATTGATTTTACCAGATATGGCAATAGAAGAATCAAAAGAATATGTTAAGGCTGCTAAAAAAATAGGAATGGATACAATATTTCTTGTTTCACCAAATACAGAAAAAGATCGATTAAAACAAATTATAAAATCTACATCAGGATTTCTATACATGGTTGCAGTTTTTGGTACAACTGGAGTTCAAACTAAAATTCATAAGTATACAATTGATGCACTCAAAAATACAAAAAATGCTGCAAAAGGAAAAATACCAGTAGGAGTAGGATTTGGAATTTCTACAGAAAAAGATGTTCAAAAGTATGTATCATCAGGAGCAGATGCAGTGATAGTAGGTAGTGCAAACATAAAGATTATTGAAAATACGCCTGCAAATAAGGTCCAAACTCGAATTGCAACATTCACAAAAAAACTAAAGAGCAAAACTAGATAATGAAATAAAGGAATAAAAATAAGAACTGTTTAAGAAAAAAATGCAGACAAAGTTTATTTTTGTTACAGGCGGAGTTATGTCTGGATTAGGAAAAGGCGTAGTTTCATCATCAATCTGTAAATTATTACAATTATCAGATCAAAAAGTCTCCTGTATCAAAATTGATCCGTATTTGAATTATGATGCAGGAACAATGAATCCGATTGCCCATGGAGAGGTCTTTGTAACTGATGATGGAGGCGAATGTGACATGGATATAGGCAATTATGAGCGATTTTTGAATCAAGATATACCAAAATCACATAACATTACCACTGCCCAAATTTATTCAAGTGTTATAGAATCAGAACGAAAAGGAGAATATTTGGGAGCATGTGTTCAAATTATACCACATGTGACAGATGCAATAAAAAATAGAATTAAGAAAATTGCTGAAGATGAAGAATTAGAAATACTAGTAGTAGAATGTGGAGGAACCGTAGGAGATATTGAAAGTTTACCATTTTTAGAAGCTTTAAGACAAATCAGAGTTGAAGAAGGTTCAGAAAATGTAATTTTTGTTCATGTCACATTAGCACCCTCATTAGATGTTGTAGGAGAACAAAAAACAAAACCTACACAACATAGTGTTCAAGAATTAAGAAGAATTGGAATTCAACCAGATTTGTTAATGGTGAGATGTTCAAGTCCATTACAAGATAAAACAAGAAATAAAATTTCAATGTTCACAAATGTAACTAACAATGACGTATTTTCATGTCATGATGTGGATTCAATTTTTCAAGTACCTGAAATTTTATACGGACAAGGATTAGTTGATGTTATTTTTAAAAAATTCAACAAAATGGGATATGTTAATGCATCACAAAATTGGGACACTTGGAATAAGATTGTAAATTCACTACATAATGAGGGAGAACCAATCAATATTGCAATGGTTGGAAAATATGTAACACTTGCAGACAGTTACGTCAGTGTAAATCATGCATTAAAACATGCAGCAGCATCCATTGGTAAAAAAATTACAATAGATTGGATTGATTCAGAAAATATCAACGGAAATGTAGATACATTATCAAAATATAATGGAATCCTTGTGCCAGGAGGATTCGGCACTAGAGGTTCAGAAGGAATAATAAAAACTGCAAACTTTGCAAGAGAGAGAAACATACCATATCTTGGAATTTGTTTTGGATTTCAACTAGCAGCAGTATCATTTGCAAGAAATGTGTGTGAACATACAGATGCAAATTCAACTGAAATTGAACAAAATACTAACAATCCAATAATCGATTTACTTCCAGGACAAGACGGAGTAACAGATATGGGCGGATCATTGAGATTAGGAGCAAATAACATCAATGTGAAACCAGATACAATAGCAAACAAAATTTACGGACAAGAGAAAATTTCAAAGAGACATAGACATCGTTATGAATTTAATACAAAATATCTTGATGAGTTTGCACAGAAAGGAATGATTTTTTCAGGGGAAAGTGACGGAGGTCGAAGAATGGAGATTTTAGAAATTCCATCTCATAAATTCTTTGTAGGTGTTCAATTCCATCCAGAATTTAATAGTAGACCTGGATATCCAGAACATGTATTCAAAGCATTCACTACTGCTGCAAATCAGAATTAATTAATTTAGATATTTCATATATTTTTTGACGAGAATCTCTAACAGATACTTTCTTTTTTACATAGCCTTTTTCCAAAAGATGACTCATTGCCAAACGTACAGTTCTATCAGGCAACATTGTTTTTTTCACTAATTCTTTTTGACTCATAGAACCTTCATACTCTAAAATTTTAAGAAGAAGTTTTGAACTTGGAGGCATACTAAATAATTCTTCAGCAAGTTTGACTTTTTTAGCAATTGCAGAAATTGCAGTTGTATCTTTTCTTAATCGAACAATATTAGCAGAAGGTTCATAATTTGTAGCCTCTACAGAATTTTTTACTTTATAACGATCTAATCCATCTAAAACCACTTCACAATGTAATCTAGATGAAATTTCATCAACTTCAATTACACTTGCATTAGATACAACTAACGGACGTCTAGTGATATCAAGAGAGTTTACAGAAATTATTCCAAATACATCAGAATCTTGAAAAATTACAGGTCCACCTGCAGACATTGAATATGCAGAAGAGCCAATTGGAGTAGAGATTATTACACCATCGCTACTATCGTGCCATACTTCATCACCATTAACTCGGAGAGTATGTTCCATTAACATAGCACTTCGAGATGAGAATACAGCAACATCATTTAACACGGGATAGACATTTTTTCCGTCAATTTTTACGCCCAAACGGGTTACCTGTTCAGTTTCAAAATCCATTTTTTTAATTCTAGATATCAATGAGGGAAGCTGTTTCAAATCAAGTTGTGAAAGAAATCCATCAGATTCAGATTCGTTAATTCCTAAAACAGGGATTGATGAATCAAAGGTTCTATGAAAATAATTTCGTACGCCCTTATCACCACCAAGAACAAATATGCAATCAGATTTTTTATTCTTAGATTTTGTTCCAATTTTTGATGATGATATATTATTTTCATCTAAAATTTTTTTAAGAATTCTCTCAGATGAATCAGTTAATCCCGTTCCAAATATTCCAACATGCATAGATAAATTATTTTTTTATGTACAATATATGTTAGATCTGCTTAAACTCGACTATATTATAAAAATAAGAACCATTACTTTCTAATGCATTTTTTTCTGGAACTTTTTCAAGACCAAATAATTTAGATTCCAAAGCAGATTGAGCCGCACCGCCAGCAAAAGACAAAGCCCAAAGAAAGTCTTTTTCTTTTAACATTGTACAAACAAACGTAGAGCAAAATATATCACCAATTCCAGTAGTATCTGTTAAAGTCATTTTTGGAAGATGTATTGTATACAATTTATCTTTGACAAGTAAAGATATTTCCTGTTTATTTGTATGAATAACATATTCAATTCCAAGTTTTTGTAAATGCTTCAAACCATCATTTCCCGTAAGCCCAGTTAATGCAAGTAATTCATCAGGATTCATCTTAATAGCATCGATGTTACTAAGATCAAGAGATGTTCTTTTTAGAGAAACTTCATTGTTTGAGTTTTTTTCTCTAAGAAATCCTTGCGGATCAAGAAAAGTGAAATTATCAGAATTTTTTATTTTGGAATATGTTTCTAAAGAAATTTCATCAAATACAGGACTAATTATTGTTCCATCATCTTCAAAATTTTGAAAAATAATTTCATCACACATATTTTCTACGAAAAGTTTTCTATCTGAATCATTCAATTCTATTCTAAATTTGGTGGTATCTTTTGAAGATAATGCATCATGAGTGACAATTTTATTTTCTTTAAAGAACTCTTCTAAAGGATAATTTGGGCCAAATTTTGTGTATAAGTTAACATCATGTTTTTGTTTTCGAGCTGTTAATGAACAGTAACTAGCAGGACCACCAGGGGCATCATATTGTTCATCTTGGTAGACAATAGTATCTATTGTACAGTGAGAAAATATTCCAACTTTCATATTTAGCAAAAATTGTGTTTTGTGTTACTTATTTGAATCCTTATCTGCACAATTGGCACAGATGGATTTACCTTTGATAAATTTCACCTCAATGTTTGAAGCAAGGCATTCTTCACACAGGCCAGTCATAATTCGTAATTACATCTGATCTTTAAATTGTTTTTTTAATCATTAGTATGGCATTTATATATCGAAGATTTGAATTTCTAACATGCCATCAAAACGTGCAAGTAGAGGTAGACGAAAAGGTGGAAAAGGTTCGTCAGGTACAATTCAATGTGTAAATTGTGCAGGAACTGTTCCAAAAGATAAAGCAAAAAAAGTTACCTCACGTCTAAGTTTAGTAGAACATCAGTTAGCAAAAGAATTACGAGCACAAGGTGCATACATTGCTGCACCTAAAGTTACAAAATGGTATTGTATTTCATGTGCAATACACTTCAAAGTACTAAAAATTCGTTCAGCAGATCAAAGACGTAAACATACAAAACTTCGTGGATAATTATCTATTTTTCATTAAAACAGAAATTCTTTGAGCCAAAGTTATTCCAGCTATAATTATTACAATTATTACTGCAAGTTCCATAAAACCAATCATTCCTATTATAGCAATAACAAGTAATCTTTCTGCACGTTCGCCAATTCCAATTCCTTGCATTTTGATTCCTGCAGCGTCAGCCTTTGCACGTGCATAACTGACCAATAATGAAAGAGTGATTGCAGTGAATACCAAGTATGGTTCAGTATAATTACCAATTAAAATTCCAAAGAAGATAGCAACTTCTGCAATCTTATCAAATATAGAATCTAAAAACCCTCCAGATTTTGACATTTTATTTGCATAACGGGCAACTTGGCCATCTACAATGTCAAAAAAACCGGATGCCAATAACGCAATACCACCTAAAATTAATGAGTATTCATAACCAATTCCATAAATTATTGATGCAACAAATGCCAATGCCAAACCTATGCCCGTAAATACATTTGGGGATAACCCCGTAGATGCAAATGATTTTCCAATTTTTTCTAATACAGGTTTTAAAGAATCACGTAAATTATTTAACAATACATTTCCTCACTTTTGGTTCATTGCAATTATAATTGAAATCATTCTAGCTGCCAAAGATGCAGTGGAGCCATTATCAAACATAGGATTTAATTCAACAATATCTGCAGCCTTTATTTTTTTATTTTTTAGAGCAATCATCATATCATACAATTCACGAGAAGTAATTCCAATTGCTTCAGGATTTCCAACTCCAGGAGCAAAGGCAGGATCTAAAACATCAAGATCAATACTAACATAGAGATTATCAAATTTTTCAGTCATCTGTTCTAATAATTTTGGACCATTGCCATCTCTAATTTCAGAATCAGATATAGTTTGAATGTTATTTTCAGTTAAAAATTCTAATTCTTCTTTAACAAATGCGCGAGCCCCAACATGAATAATGTTTTCAGGACCTCTTTCCTCTACAATTCGTCTCAGATATGCTGCATGACTTAGTTTAGTGCCGGCATATTCATCTCGTAAATCATAATGTGCATCAAATACAACATATCCAGTATCTTTTGGATAACTCAGATAACTACCATAAGTTAGTGAGTGCTCTCCTCCAAGAATGATTAATTGATTTGCTGTGTCCTTTAACTCATTAGTAGTTTTTCTAACCATGTCAATCATATTTTGAGCAACAACAGTATGTTCTAAATTTCCTAAATCTTGAATGTTAACTTGTTCTAGATCAACTCCAAATTTTGGCATAAAGATTTCAATATTGTTAAATGCATCTCGAATTGCATCAGGTCCAAAACGACATCCAGGTTTGTATGAATGAGTTGAATCAAATGGAATTCCAAATAATGTAGCTATAGGTTCAGAACCATCGGATGGAGAGATGATTTTTGGAGAACTAGTCAAATACAAATCAGCGTAACTCATTATACAGATTTTAATTCACTTTAAAATAAAGTAATGCCCAATCAATCGGCTTGGCATGGAGGTTCTTCGCAGAAACAATATTTGTGAGATTCCCCACAATCAGTACAGATTAGTAATTTTCCATGCATGTATTAGATTTACAAAATTTCTATTTAACCACAGAGAAGGAAAGATGAGTTATCCATCAAACTTGGATAATTGGTCTTTTGGATAAAAGTGGTGGAAGATTTAGAGTAGAGTGTGGCTTATCAGCATTCTGAGTAGTGATTTCTTCTATAAAATTATCAAAGGATATTTCTCTTACATCGCGTTGTGTTCTATCACGAACACTTAGATTCTCTGAGCCAACCTCTTTTTCTCCAATTACAAGTACATATCGAATCCATTCTTTTTCAGATTCACGTATTCGTTTTCCAATTGACTCATTTCTATCATCAATATCTACACGGATGTTTTGTGCAGTCAATTTATCAGAAAGTTTTTGAGAAAATTCTAAGAAATCATCTGTTAGAGGAATTATACGAACTTGTGTAGGAGCCAACCATAAAGGGAACATTGGTTTTCGTCCTTCTTTTGCATCTTTAGCACATTTTTCAAGTAACGCATACATGACACGCTCAATTGCACCACTAGGAGAATTATGTAAAATTATAGGATTTATTGTAGAGTTATTTTCATCGACAAACTCAATTCCATATCTTTCACCATTTTCTACATCTATTTGATCAGTAGATAATGCAGATGCTTTTCCTAGATTATCCACAAAATTGAATTCCCATTTTAAAACAAAATAGAAAAAACGTTCTTTCCACATTTCAACTAATACCGGTTTATCTAATTTTTTTACCATTTCTAAAATGAATTCTTTATTTTCATTGTAGAAGTCTTCTGTGAAGCGTATAGCCATTTCATAATCATCATGTTGAATTCCTACGTTTGATAATACATCACGTGATAGATCAAAACGTTTTCTAAATTCAGAAATAGCTTGTGGAATGTCTTTGCAAAATGCATGACAATCAGGCATTGTAAATGCACGCAATCTTCTAAGACCGACTAATTCGCCGGATTGTTCACGTCGAAAGCTATAACGAGTTAATTCGTATAACCGATAGGGTAGATTTTTGTAAGACATTTGGAAATCATGTGCCATTAAAAATTGCCCAAAACAGGCAGCAAATCTTAGGAATAATTTTTTTCCATCAGCATCAATATTGTATTGTCTTGCAGGAAATCTATTGAAATAACTCTCCATGCTAGGATGATGAGAATCATACATTATTGGAGTCTCAACTTCATACCCGCCGTAATCTTTTACTTTGTTTGTGACATATTGTTCCAATAGCCCTTTGATTAAACGACCGTTTGGGAAATATCTCATATTCCCATGATCTGATGCAGATTCATAATCAGCTATTGCCAATTTTTTCATTAATGCTACATGTGGAGGAGGTTCGTCAACAGTTCTTTTTTTATCAGATTCATACTTTGCAAGTATCTCTAATTTCTTATGTTTTGAGAAATTAAACTTGTCAAATTCAACCATGGAGCCATCAGGGGACAAGACATACCAATATGATTTTATTTTTGATTCAGATTCTAATGCAGTTGATGTTTGTTCCTTTTTGTCACCAGGAGTAATTACTTTAGAACTTTCAGCTAATGGATGTCCTTTTACTTTGACATTGTATGATTTTGTCCAGCCAAATGGTGCACGGCTAACTTCTAATTCCGAGGATTCTGATTCCATCAATTTTAGTAATGATAGTGCAGTTGAAGGGGCGGATAGATTTGCACTAAGATGAGCATAAGGATATAGCAGTAATTTTTTACAGCCAATTTTTTGCATAGATTCTTTTATTTGTGAAATTGCATCCAAGGCCACACCATTATCATCTCCTTCTTCTACAGCTACAAAACATACAACTACCTCATCTATAGATACAGGCTTTGGATCAATATCTTCGGCAGATTGTATCTCTTTTTTTGTGGCTTCATATGAAATATTATCACAGTGTAATTGTAAGATTCTCATAATTCATGCCACTTTAATTTTGATTAAAGTGTTCTGATGAAATTGAGCGGTCTGGAGATATCATCATTCCCCATCTTTCAGGAGATGGTATTTTTTGTGGATATTTACCAGAATGCTCATTTGGGTATGCCATCACCGTTTTTCCATCAAAAACCTGCATAAAGAATCCATATTCATTTTCGAATCCAATTTGTTCAATAGGGATCCGAAATTCGTATGCAGCATGAGGTGTTCTAAGGTATCTGTCATTTTCTCCAGATGTGCCACCAATTGCTATTAGATCAGGATGATTCTTTTCAATATGAAAATGAGAGGTTCTATGAACAGGGGACCCACCGTTTAGAGTATGAGCATTTTTTGAGCCTCTAGTCGCAACATAGCACCAATCTGAATCGTCTGCCATTTTTGACGTATCTTTACCATCAAAACACACAATTGCTCTATCTGCCATATGGTCATTTGTAATATCTCCTAAAACATCAATCAGGACATACATGTAATCATCCTGATGAGCAGTACGTAAAATTAGGTCATTTCCATTAAATCTAAAAGAGTCTAAGGATGAGGCTTTCCATTCCTGTTTGAACGACCATTCTCCATCAAATATCACATCATCAAAGGTATTGGATATGGTGACTTTGATAGGATCATATATTGTCGGGGAGTAATCAAGACCTTCTGAAAATACAGGATTTGAGAGTAATAAAATGACCCCAAGGCCTAAAAGTCCTATAATTTTATACAATGTACTTTTTTGTGTTTTCGTTAATTAAGTTAGTCCACTCAATGTTTAATAATTTTCAGGTAAAAGAATAATGAATTGAAAAAGGCTGTTTCAGTAGGAATTGGAGTAGGAATTGGGTTAATTGCATTAGCAATCATATTTCTGGCTTCAGGAGAAACAGACCTGTCACAGAGTGAATCTCCGATGGCAGTAGAATTATCAGATGAAATTGAGGTAGTATCTGATGAAACCAAATCATTTGATGTGAAAATTTCAGAGGGATTAGAGGTAGGAGACGGCTCGCCCTAATTATTGATTATAATTTATGAAATAATGATGAACATAAGAAATTAATATCATATGGTGTTTCATAACATATGAGTGAAGTTCAAGAAGAATTAGTTAAGATTACCTCAGGCGGAACTATCTCAATTCCTAAGCAATTTAGGCGTTATTTAGAGATGCAAAAGGGAGATTATCTCAAAATTGGCCTGGAAGGAGACCACTTAGTAATTCGCAAAGTCAAAATCACATGATTTCTTAAAGTCAGGCATAAATTTAGAGATGAAATTGTGAGTTTTTATCATAAAAAATACATTAATTTTATCAAATACATGTACCATTTAGAAGAAAAATTGACTAGAATTTTGATTCTTTTCAACAAAGATCTTTAGTAATAATTTTCTTTATCATAATGTAGTAAATCTGATATATCGATCATAAATATCATAATTAGTTAGTTAGTAAGTTAGTAAAACCCTCATAATTTTTAAGTATTTCTGGATCTAATTATATAACACCGTGTGAATCACGATCTAATGAAATCGACTACGTCAATCATTGCTCTAGTAGCAGCATTAGCTGTTACATCTGGAGGATTAGGCTTATCATTAACCGGTGTGTTTAACGACAATAGTGTAACCGCCACATCCAATACAGCAAATGGACTAATGATGGGTCATCTTGTCGTGGAGGCACACAACGAAGCAGGAGAACTTGTTGCATATAGACAATCAGACAACGAAGTGGTAGACGATGGAGAACAATGTATTCTAAGACTTTTGTTCCAAGAGGATGGGGCAAATGGTCAAGGCTCAGCAGCTGGAACATCTAGCTGTACAGGAGCAATGAATGGTGCTTGGGATACAATTGCAATCGGAACAGATACTACTGCAGCAGCAGACACTCAAGTAGTCTTAGGAAATGAGACATCATCTTCTAATGGATTGCAAAGGGCAGATGCAACAACCAAAACATGGACAAATGGAACAGGTTCAACAACCACAAAGATTGTGTTGTCAAAGACATTCACCAATGATAGTCCTAGGGCTCATACTATAGCAGAGTCAGGACTATTCAATAGTACCACAAATGATGCAAATGGAATGCTTGCAAGACAGACATTCACAGGCGTGGCACTCTCAAATGGTGACTCTATAACCATCACTTGGACGTTCACTGTGGGCAATTAGCCACTTGAATACCAAGATTTTTTCTTTATTTTTAATCACGATTTTAGGGTTTTCAGCAGTTTCAATTCCAAGCAGCGGATCAGACATGGGTCAAAACACCCAATTTTCAATAAATTTAGCAGAAGACTTGACCGTTTCTAGCGGTTCTGGTCAAAAAATTGGAAATATTCACAAAATTGCCCTAAATGAGCAATTAGAGATATCAAATCATGAAAAGTATCAAGAGTTAGTTTTAGCCACAAAGCAGCTCACTGATAGACATGCCATCATGGACAGAATACTACCAAATACAAGATTACGCACGGTCCAAGATGGGGACTTGATTGATAAAACAAACGAAGTTACAATGACAGATTTTATCGATGATATCACAGATGCATTCTATGATGGAGGTGCAAAAGCACCTTCTTTACCATCAATCCCTCTAGCATTTGCAGCAAATATGAATTCAGATTCAATCCAACTACTTCAAGTGAATGAAATGCATGGGGACAGCCTAGAATCAGTCTATTCAGATACGGGGCCGCCATGGACAATTTTAGATCATCAAAAAAGTTTTTCACAAATTTCCCTAGATCATATTCCAAATAATTATTTTTTCTATACAGATAGTTTTTCATCAAAAATTGCTCCAACAGAATTAGATTTTACGCAAACAATACTCATTGTTTCAGCACCAGGAATAATTTACATTATATTATTTTCAGAGGGATTAGTACCAGGAATCAGACCTCCCAAAATACCTCAATTAGCAGGATTTTATTTTCTATTCATATTTTTTGTATTTACATCATTTTCAACCCCATTTGCAATTGGAAATGGCATGTGGGGAACTGCATCTGGAAACATGGATAATTCTACCAATACAAACAGCACTCAATTTGACAGTCCAGAATATATTCAACTTTCTAACATGACACAAACTGACAGCATAGAAACATCATTTCAAAACAACACGGTAACTGAAACAGATAATGTAGCAGACAGGCCAAAGCATTATTCAATATCAATATCAGAGGGCTTAATCATAGGCGATGGCACTCCAACAAACACCCAGACACAAAACGAACCAGTTTTTGAAGAAATACTAAAAGACGTTCAAATTTCAGAATCAGTATCATTTTCAGATACATTAGGAGAAAAAGAGAAATCACGAGATAACGTGAATATTTCAGAATCAGTATCATTTTCAGACCGATTAGAGGCAATAATTATCCTCCCATATGGCGTAATTCGTATAAATGAAACGATTTCCTTCATTGATGAAACTGATGTAGGATTTGGTTTGGAATTAATCAAAATTTCAGAATCAATATCATTTTCAGATAACACCACAGTTGAATCACATAGAACCCTAAATGCATTGGTTGACATTTCCGAATTCATAGAATTTTCATCACAAATGGCAATTGATGGCATTACAGAACTTCAGATAAATGAATTTTTGATAATTTCCACCACAGTTGGAATTTCTCCATCAACAGTTAGAATTGATGAACGTTTACAATTATCAGATTATGAAGAAAATCAATTTATTGAAATTTCTTTAATCAATATACCAGTAACTAGATTAATACCACAAAATTCAACTTTAGTACTAAACGGAACCTCATATGTAGAAACTAATCAAAACATTTCAGAATCTACAAATGAGATCTCAGTTTCTGCATGGATAAAACCTGAATTCAATTCAGGCACACCACAGATGGTTGCATTGTCAAAGGATTTGACATTTCAAATAAGAATAAACAACATTGTAGAACCACAAAGGGTTCCAGTTTTTGCAATTTACGACGGCATGAAATGGCATGAAGTAAATGGAAAAACACCGCTAGAAGAAGGAAAATGGCATCACATTACAGGAGTGTTAGATAAAACAGAAATTACAATTTTTGTTGATGGAATTCAACAAGAAGTAATATCAATTCCAGAACTTGTCATTGTAGGAAAATTTGTAGTTACTACCACTGAAATGAGTATTTCAATATCTGAAAGCAATATCATAATTGGAGCAGAACAGGATTCTAATGAAATAACATCAAAATTTTCAGGACAGGTTTCAGGAGTTTTAATTCACAATAAAGCACTCAATGCAGAATTTATCAACGAGGTACTACAAAATACAGCTCCATTTGCAACTACGGAAATTATTCTAAACGAAATAATTCAAATTTCAGACATACAGGGATTGTCAGGAAAAGGTGCAGTAAACATCAATGAGAATATTTCATTCCCAGATACAGTAGATAATGGTTCAATTATCTTACCTAGAATTTACTCAGAAAGAATAGATCTATTATCAGTAAATGGCACATATACAAATTCCACAATTGCATTAAATGGCACAGGATTTGTGACTGTGCAAGACACAATATCTTCAGATATCAATACCATGAGTATTTCATCATGGATTAAACCTGAATTTCATGTTGGAAATCCTCAGTATACCATAACATCAAAAGACAATTCGTTCAATCTATTCATCAGGAATGCAAATGTCGAATCACCATCTCATACAGTGGGATTTTCTGTTTTTGATGGTATAAAATGGACCGAGATTGTAGGTCGTCAAACAATAGATGAAAAGTGGCATCATGCAATGGCATTTGTCAATGGTTCAAAAATTTCATTGTATGTGGATGGAAATCTAGAAAATGAAAAAACATTACAAAATGAATTTTCAATTGGCAATAACGGTCAATATTCAATTCAAGATTCACAGATATCAGTTTCAGATTCTGAAATAATTATTGGAGCATATGTCAGTACACTTCGTGAAGAAGCTAAAATTACGGATAAATTTATAGGAAAAATTGCATCAGTTGACGTCTATACAGACGTTCTAAATGC
>CABXGK010000009.1 GCA_902511735.1 uncultured marine group I thaumarchaeote | reverse complement strand
TTTGGGGAATTAGGAATTATAGAGGCAGCAGATCAATTTCTTCCATATGGAGCACTAATTGTATTAGCAGGAGGTTTAGTTTCAACACTTTCGGCATTAAATGCTACAACATTTGCAGCAAGTCGAGTAAGTTTTGCAATGGGTACTCAGTATAATCTTCCATTTGTATTTAGTAAGATTCATCCAAAATATCGAACACCATTTGTTGCAACAATTGTATCAGGAATAATCATGTTAATTCTTGCAGTATCTATGGATTTGACTGCAATTGCATTTGCAGCAAGTGTGATGTTCCTATTCTTGTTTACACAGGTAAATTTAGCCTCAATTACAATTAGAAGATTGTATGCATCAACTGTAGAATACGGATTCAAGACTCCTCTTTTTCCACTAATTCCAATTATAGGAATTATTACGGCAATGGGACTTTCGATTTATTTGTTATTTACACATCCAGAAAGTTGGTTAATAGCAATCATCTGGATAGCAATTGGTTTTGTAATTTACAAATTTTACACATCAAAAAAAGAATTAGAACATAATGCACCACTAGTTTTTACACAAGGACCAAAGCTACGAAAAAAATACAGAGTATTGATGGTTTTTGACAAACGTTCTGCAGAAAGAATGTACAAAATGGCAAGTTCAATTGCAAAAGATAAGGATGGAGAGATTACAATTTTAGATGTAGTTAATGTTCCACGACAAACACCACTATCACTGACTCATGGATTTGGTGATAAGGGATTAAAAGCAATAGAGGAATTCAAAAGAGAAATTACAGGATCATTGAGAAATAGATATCTGGTAAGATTAGCACATGATCCAACAGAGGCAATTTTACAGACTACAGAGGAACAAGATATCAACACATTATTGATCGATTTTGATTTTTTGAAGAATAATAGAAAATTACTTTCGCTTACAACATGCGATATTATTGGAGCAAGATTAAGAAAAACGTTTGATGAAGATATAAAAAATATTGTTGTAGCATACGACAAAGGAAGACATAGTGACTTAGGATTAGAAATTGCTAATTCAATTCAAAAGATAGAGGAATCAAAAATTCGTATTGTCAGAGGTGTTATCGAAAATCCAAAAGAAGAAACAGAAATTGTCAATAGAATTAATGAAAAAATGTTTGAATTAGAATTACCAAAGATACAATTTGAAAAAGTTTATTCAGATTCAAACATTATTACAGAATTATTAGATAATTTCAAAAAAGAAAAGAATGCCTTGTTAATATTAGGAGCAGGTAATCAAACAGAAACTGCATTTAGTCCAAAGACTTTGAGTATTTTAGATAAAAGTGGCAAATCTTCAATAATAGTTAGAAATCATAGATTCTCAGAAGTTCACGCAAGGTCATTTGCAAATTTCATTTTACCAAAAATTATTCAGGTGAAATTCATTTACCAAATTTACGTTAATGCCATGCAGAAAATCTATACTATGAGAGCAAAATCTCATAGAGATAGGCAAGATGACGATTACTTTAGTGCGTAATTTTTTAGATATCTTGAAATAACTGATTAGCTTTTAGAAGAATTACAAGTGCGAGCTGGTGCACAGTGCTGTTACGACAGAGGAAACTCCTCTCTCCTTGCAGAAATTGTGGTCCGGAGATGGGCAATCAGAGATGGTTGGCAACAGAACAGAAAAAAATCTCTCTTGGAGTATACGATGAGGACAAAATCTGAGGTTTCCGAATAAAGAGAATGAGAAATCTGACCCACAAGGAGCAAAGCCAAACAGAACTATAGAATTCTGCATCTGGTTCAGGTAGGCTGCAAAGCGGAATAATGTGTAAAACAGAAAGAGGGTTACGGCCAGCACGCACTTTTATTCTGGTTTCCAACCTTTTGGTAGGGAACCTCTAGAACTTGCTTCAGATTTTTTCTCTTCTGGTTCTGGTTGTGCTTCTGGTTCTGGTTGTGCTTCTGGTTCTGGTTGTGCTTCAACTTGTGGATCTTCATAAACACTTCTGTGTTGTTGATATTCATCATCTGCAAGATGTGCTTCACCTCTGTTAGTTTTGTAACCACCAGAGCCGGTACTTGTATCTGCACCAACTAATCGTGTAGGATCAATACCTGTTTGACCTGCACCCATGTCATTTTTACGTTTCTTTTCACTAACAATAAAGACTGCAACACCACCAATAGCTGCCATTCCTGCCATTCCGTAAATAATCATTGCAGGAAATTCACCAGTGGATGTTGTTGCAAAGCCTTCAGGAGCTTCTGGATAAACTCCAACAACTTCAGTGCTATCTAAAACGTCAATGTTTGCAAATCCTGCAAAGAAAATGTTTGCGGAATCTGCAGATTCAATTGTTCTTAAATCATAAGTTTTGTCAGTTGTAAATGATGCTTGAAATTCTTTTTCAGTTTGAATACCTTCTCTAAGACTACTTTCTCCCATTGTGTAAGATGACCAAACAGTTCCTGCTAGTTCTTCAGACAATCCATATTGTGATGCGTCTACGTTAATTCCTGTTGGGTCAAACAAGAAATGCCAGTTACCTAATGGTTGTGCTTTAATTCCACTTGCATCCATGATTGGATTATTCAATATTCCTTCAGCTTCAGTACCTAAGATTGCAGAGTGTAATGAAGGTACAGTGTCTCGAATAAATGAGATTGGCAGATTAATTTCATTTGAAATTCCTTTAGAGCTTACAGATACATCACCTGGAACCATTAATCCTCTCCAGTTCATATCAACTAGGCCAGATTGTCCAGAAGATGATTCACGAAGTACATGGTTTGTCATAGAAAGAGTAAGAATAATTTTGTAATCAATAGAGGTGTTTAGGTTACGGCCGGTAAGTTTTGTATCATAATCAATTTGTACATCAGTTATAGAAGCAGAACTGCCTAATTGTGATAATTGATAGTTAATTCTATCACGTAATTCAGTTACTCCAGGATCAGCAGAGGTAACAGTGAACGTTTTTGCAAATTTTTGACCTCTTAGGTCATCAGCAAGCATTCCACCCTCATCATAGTTGAGAATGACTGTTCTTTGGAATTTTATTTCAACTTCATCAGTGGCACCGGGTTCTACCCATGTTCTAAATTCCATTTGTGCTGCAAAAGCAGGAGCAACGCTAGATGCCACCATAAGTACTGCAAAAGATGCTATGATAATTCCTGCACGAGACACGTAGCGATTTTTTTACTCTTAATAATAAATCTAACTTAGACATTGGATTTTTGCGATCATTTGGAAGAAGTAATATGTAGTCAGTGTTTTGGGACTTTCGTTAACAATTATGATTACAATATTGGCAGGCGGTACAGGTTCAATCAAAATGGTTAGAGGCTTTGCAGCACATGATCAAGAAGTTACAGTAATTAGCAATGTCGGAGATAATTACTGGCTTTATGGAATGTATGTGTGTCCTGACATTGACACAATAATTTACGGATTATCAGGAATTTTAGATGAAGAGAAAGGATGGGGTGTAAAAAAAGATACTAACAATTTTCTAAGACAAATGGAAGTTTTTGGAGAAGAAACATGGTTTAGAGTTGGAGACAGAGATGCTGCAACACATCTTACAAGAACTAACATGTTGAAAAATGGAAAAAATCTTTCAGACATTACACAATGGATGTGTGAAAAATTTGCAGTAGAATCCAAGGTAATTCCAATCACAGATAATACAGTCGAAACAAGAATTACCGCAAACGGAGAAGACTTGCACTTGCAGGAATTTTGGGTAAAACATAGAGGTAGAGGAACTATAGAAGGCATATCATATGTTGGAGCAGACAAAGCAAGACCAAACCCAGATGCAATTAGTGCAATTCAAGATGCAGAGTTAGTAGTTATTGCACCAGGAAACCCACTAACAAGTATTGGACCAATGATGGGAATTAAAGGAGTTCGAAAAGAATTAACTAAAAATAAAAAGAAAGTAGTTGCAGTGTCACCACTAATTGGAAACAAGTCATTTAGTGGACCTGCAGACAAATACATGGAGGCTGCAGGAATTGAAGTTTCAGTATTTGGATTAGCACAATTTTATGCAGATGTATGTTCAAAAATGATCATAGATACAAAAGATAAAGCTCAAAAATCAAAGATTGAAGGATTAGATATACGCGTATTAGATACAAAAATCAAAATGCAGAATAAAATAGCTGAAGAAGCACTTGCAGGATTCATTTTAAAACAATTGAAGTTATAGTTGAAAACATCAGTAATAATTCCCGTTAAGACGTTTCAAAAATCTAAAACAAGATTACAGTTATCTGAAGAAAAAACAAACAAACTATGTAGATTGTTGTTAGAAGAAGTCATAAGAACAATTCATGAATCAAAGTTAATTGATAAAACAATTGTTGTTACAAATGAAGAACAAATTTCAGATATTATAGAAAAATATAGTTGTGAAAAAATTAAAGATGAACATGAAACCAGTGTAAATGATGCAGTAAAATTAGCAGAAGAATATTTGCTAGAAAATGAATTCACACATTCTATTGTTCTACCTTTAGACGTTCCATTTTTTGAATCTGATGATCTGAAGAAATTATTAGATTTTTCAGAAAATGAATCAGTAATAGTAGTGCCATCAAGACATTTTGATGGAACAAACGCACTTCTCAGAACACCTATCAATTCGATGACTCCAAGATATGATGAGGGAAGTTACAGTTTTCAGATTGAATCTGCAAAAACGAGTAATGTGAAAATTTCAGTGGGTTTGGTATACCGACTAATGCTTGATATTGATAACCCAGAAGATTTGGAATTTGTTTTAAAACACAACATCAAACCAGAGTTTTGTCAGAAAATTAAGAGTATTATTGAATAATTATTTCTCTTGGAGTATAGTAGAACTAATAGAATTTTTGTAGTTAAGAAATAGCATTACAACAGAAATTATTCCTGAAATAATTAAAATTACTTCAAATGTTCCAATCATAGAATGAGCAGATGCATTTTGTACAGAAATGCCATTTATTTCAGATATCAAAAACAAGTAAGAGTAAATGAAGTAATTAGTAGCCCAATGAAGAATTATAGCTGCTGCCAACCCATATCTGAAATAAACCCATCCAAGAATTATCCCGCCAACTGAGGCTTGTAATATTTTTCCAGTTGTCCAGGGTTCACCAGATATTACATGAGCCACACCAAAAAATATTCCAACAATAACAATTATTCCAATTGCCTTTTTGTTATTGTAAACGTGTAAAGTTGCATGTGGTGCCCATAATGATTTAATGAAAAATTTGATAGATGATTTGTGTGAATAAATTAAAAATAAAGGAATTCCAATTAGTACTAGACGAAATCCAATTTCTTCAGTGATGGGTGCGAGTGATATTTGTAAAAACAGTATTAGATCATTTGCAGTGTCAGGAGGCTCAGTTATAATTCCAAAACTTTCTTGAATTATAGTAATTACTGCTGAAACTAAAACAAGTATTGAAAACCATTTTATAATATTAAGCATGTAATTATCTGAAAAAGAAGTTTTTTCATTTGACAGAATATTTCCTATTACTTTAATGAAATTTTTCTTAGGACCTAAAAATGAAATTACAAATAAAATTACAAAAATGGACCAGAAAATTATGAATAAATCACCAATTTGATATTCTATTGGAACCTGTACATTCACACCAGCAATAAAAATATCAAATTTTTCTAGTGGGAAAGTATAATCAATGTCATCACCTATATCTGAATTAAAAATTGCGTATGCACCTAATGGAAATGACACAATCATTAAACCAAAAATGACAGACATTAATGCAGAAAAAGGTATTCCAAAACCATGTAAGATGTTTTGTAAAAGAGACACGATAATTCTAATGAAGTTCTATTTTTTCTTCAGAGAATCCTAATTTAACAAGTGCTTCTTTAATTGTATCTCGATGATCACCTTGTAAGAAGATGTATCCTTCTTTTGCAGTTCCACCGCAAGCATATTTGCCTTTTAGCTCTTTTGCTACACTTTCTAAATTGTTAATTTTAGGATCTAATCCTTCAATCATTGTTCCTTTCTTCTTGAATCTTCTTGTTTCCAAACGAATAATTATTTGAGAACTATCTTTGTCTAAATCACCACAAGCGCATAAATCATCAGGAAGACCACAAGTATTACAAATTACCGCCATTAGTTCGAAAAGCTTTGAATTATCATATTATTAAGCCTTAGTAGAAGGAAATACAATTTTTTAGGTTGTATATGATAAGCATAACATGTCTGAAGAGATTAAAAAAAAGGCAATAGAGATGTTGCTAAGCGGTGCAACATTACTTAGTGAGCCATGTCCATATTGTAAAGGAGTTAGAGTGATGAAGGATGGAGATGCACTATGTGTAGGATGTGGAAAATCACCAGATAAAGAACTGGAGAAAAAGAATAAAGAGCCTCAAAATGAGTCACCTGTAAAAAAATTAGAAGAAAAATTGCAGAATATGACCGATGAATTATCAAAAGAAAAAGATCCTGAGAGACAAGAAATCATACTAAAATCAATTAATTTGTTGATTGATACGATATCCAAGTTGAAAAAGTAGTCAAAAACTTTTTATGCGTAATTTCTTGGTTTGAGACATGGCAGATAGTAAAACTAGTGCTTCACTTCCAGCATCCGGCGCAGGTCTTTTAAGATTTTTTGAGGATGAGACAAAAGGTTTCAAAGTAGATCCAAAAGTTGTGGTCACTATTCCAATTAGTCTAATCATAGTCTCATGGTTACTAGATATACTGTTAATTCCTTGATCAAAAAATGCCTGAAAAAGATGACGTTAGTAAGATACACGACAAATATACATTATCACTAATTAATCCATCATCACATTACATTTCACTTGCAGCATCAATTGTTATTGCAGGATTAATTGGTGCATTTACTGCTTCAACATATTTGGGTTCAACTGAACTAATAGTTCCAACATTAGCTGTTATTGCAGCACTAGTTGGAACTCAATTTTTAGACATCTTATTTGCAAAACATAGAGAATATTCAAAGTCACTACATGTTTCATTGTTTGGAAATGGATTGTTCTTTGTTAGTACATTGATAGGATTTGGTGCAATGGGATTATTTGAAAAAGATGGTTTGGATTTATTTTATGTAACTATGGGAATGGTAGTTTTTGCTAGTTTTAGAATTGGAATTTTTACAACAATCTTAGGTGCAAGTTTGAAAAAAGCATGGGCAGTTGCATTTATTCAACCAATGGCAATGTATCTTGTTTTAGTTCCATCAGACATGTGGGTTAGTTCACTTACAAATCCATGGATTTTATTATTTGGTGGTACATTTTTGGGATTAGCAACAGCTTGGTCTTATCTAACCGACAAAGCAGGCAGACCGGGATTAAGAAGTACACATGAATTAATTCAAGCATATGTAACATCGATGTCCAGAAAAGATCCTGATCCTTTAGAAAAAATTATTGAAAAAAGTGCAACAGCGTCCACAGTATCTACATCCCAATTGAAATTTAAATCACCAAATGAGGATAATGATTTCAGAATAGTTCTACCAGATATTCATCCAGGGCCATTTCATCCAATAGGAGGAAGTAACATTACAGGACTGATTTACAAAGAAATGGATTCTACGGCAATGGTTATGCATAGTATCTCAAATCATGATCTAAATTTACCTACACAAAAAGAGGTTCAGAATTATTTGCAAAGTTTGCAAGAAAGTAAATCTAAGCAAAATGGAGCAGTATGTACAGAACCAGTATCAGTTACAATGAATAAAGCACGTGCTTCAGGATTGCTCTTTGATAGAACTGCATTATTGTTTTTGTCATTATCACCTCACGGAATGGAAGATTTGCCACCAAATGTTAGAAGTGAGATTGAGCAATTTGCTGAAAACAGAAATTTTGAACAAGTTTTGATAGTTGACACACATAATGCAATGGGAAAAGAGATTTCAAAAGAAGATTCAGAAGATTTGCTTCTGGCAGCAAAATCAACACTAGATACACTAAAGACAAAACAAAGTCATCCATTCAAGTTTGGTTTTGCAAATTCTGAAAAGATGAATTTGAATCAAAATGATATTGCTGAAGGAAGAATTGCAACTCTATGTCTAGAGATTAACAATAAGAACTACTTCCTAGGATGGGCAGATGCCAATAATATGGAAAATGGAGTTAGAGAACAAATTGTAACACATTTTGCAAATAACGGATATGAATTGATTGAGATTTGTACATCAGACACACACTATACAGCAAGTGGTGCAAGAAATAGAAACGGATACTTCCAACTAGGAATGTTATCAAAACCAAATGAACTATCAAACTGGTATTTAGAATTAGCAAAAGATGCAGAATCAAAAATTAAAGAAGGTACCTTTGAGATCTTAGAACATCAAACAGATGTCAAAGTAATGGGACCAACAATATTTTCAGATTATTCAAAGGTAATGGATAAAACAATGAACATCACAAAGTGGTGTTTGTTAGCAGATGCAGGTCTTTTTGCAGCATCTATTTTTCTATAGATAGTTAAAGCCAGAACTACATCTCTATGGTGACCGTGCTAAGATCTTGTCGTTATCAGACTGGTATTCACCAACCGAACTAAAGTCACCAGTGGAAAGAACTGAAACTAACACACAACTTGCAACAATCATCATCATGATGATACCTAAAGTTTTGAATTTCAATATCTATTTGGATATACAAGGTATATCTAAACCAGTATGAGAATTTAATCTTTAGGAATCTATCTTATGCTACTTTTCTATAGATTTTAGAGAATCAAGATTTCCTACAAATTCATCTAAAAATGATGTTAATTTCATAATAGGTACAATTGGTACATTATCAACAAGTTGAATTCCTTCTTGATGAAGTGTAACTATTACAGGTAATGCAGTTATGCCTTCATCAGCAACATACCTCTTTACACGTTCAATCTGTTTTTTTACAATTTCATCTAATGCAGAGTTACTCATATTTTTCCAGTGTTTACAATCTATCAATAATGCAAGATTCATTTTTTTCCCAATCACATCAATTTCCATTCTAGGCTTTGTTAAAACTAGATTTTTTGTCACATCAAAATCATTTTCTTCAAGAACAATTCCGGTGATGGCCTCAAAGTCTCTCCAGGTAAGATATTCAGAAACATCTTCAATTGTCGCACCAAGGGTGATTGCAAATAATGCAGTTTGCAGCCTATCATGAGGAATATCAAAATCTACTAAATCATCATTCCATGTGCCAATTCCATTTTGGACTAGCGTATACAACAACTCTTTTGCGCTAATTTCATCTAATTCTGTAACAATAGAAAAATCAGTAATACTCACCCCACCTTCAAGTATACCATTAATTCCCTTTACAGCCAGTTTTGGATTCATGTATAATTCAGGTCAATTACAATTGTATTAAAATGCTAAAATTTATCCAAGGTGAAGCATTAGTTGAATCAGTTGAAAATTTTTAAAATAATTCTCATTATTTGTTTGATATCAATAATTCCAACAGCATTTGCTCAGAAAGGAACGTATGTTGATGAGATAAAATTCATACAATATCTTGATGAAAATACAGCTTTAGAAGAAGTGAAAAATGGAAATCTGGACATGTATTATTACAGAGTTTCTTCAGACAGATTAGAAGATTCAGAATCAAGAGACAAGCTAAAGGTGTACGAATCAACTGGCGGATATTATAGTATTTTATTAAATCCAACAGATGAAGGCCCATTCAATCCATTTTCAATTCAAGAGATCAGATATGCAATAAACTTTCTAGTAGATAGAAATCTGATTGTTAATGAATTATTGGGAGGGTATGGAACTCCAATGTTTTCAAACTATGGTAGTTTTTCTGCAGAATATTTGAGAGTTCTAGATGTTATTGAAACATTCCAATTTAGATACAATCCATCATTTGCAGAAAAAGTAATTTCAGATGAATTGAGTTTACGAGGTGCAGAGAAGATTAACGGAGTATGGAATTATCAAAATGAACCAATAGAGATTACATTTTTTATTAGAAGTGATGATCCAGTTAGAAAAGCAATCGGAGAAATTCTATCATCAGAGTTAGAAGAAATTGGATTCAAAGTTAACAAAGAATTTGGAGATTTGAATAAAGCATATGTCGTAGTTTATGGTTCAAATCCAGCAGAACAAAAATGGAGTTTGTACACTGAAGGATGGGGCAGTTCAGGATTTACAAGATATGACTCAGTAACACTTGCCCAGATGTACTCCCCATGGTTTTCAAGCATGCCTGGAAACAACAATCCATCAAATTGGAATTATGAAAATGAGAAATTGGATGAGTTGACTCAGAAAATTTACTCTGGAGGATTTAATGATAAAGAAGAAAGAACGAAAATAATCAAAGAGGCAATGAAGGAAGGAGTGGATGAGTCTGTTCGAGTATTTCTTGCAAGTAAAATTGATCAATATGTTGTGAATAAAGAAGTGAATGGTGTAATCAATGCCTTAGGTGCAGGAGTTCCAAGTAGATTTACACCAATTAATGTTAGAACAGATTCAGGAACATTAGATGTAGGTGTAAAACAGATTTACCAAGCAGCATGGAATCCCATAGGCGGATTAGGTGACACATACAGTAACCAAATTTGGCTTTCAATTTCAGATCCAATTTTAACAGGACACCCATTTTCAGGAAAGATGATGCCAATTCGTAGCTCATGGAATGTAGAGACAAACGGAATTGATTCATCAGTACAAGTTCCTGACGATGCAATAATGTGGAATCATGATTCAAAAATGTGGGATAAGGTAGGAAATGAAGTTTCTGCAAAAAGTAAGATTACTTTTGATTTGAAATTCAATCAGTGGCATCATGGTTCAGAGATGAACATGAATGATATTATCTATTCAGTCTATTTCTTATCAGAATGGGGTTCAGAGAGAACAGAAGATGATAGAACGTATGATGCTGATTTTTCTCCACAAGCATCTCAAATTTTGAATACATTGAAAGGAATTCGCATAATTGATGAAAATACAATTGAAGTGTATACTGATTTTTGGCATTTTGATTCTGGAGAAATTGCATCATGGGGAAGTGTATGGAGTAGTATGCCATGGGAGATTATGTAATCTATGGAAAAAATTGTAATAGATGGAAAAAGTTCATTTTCACGTACAGAATCAATTACAAAAAATATCAATTGGCTTTCATTGATAATTCCAAATGATGCAAATCAAGTAAAAATGCAATTGAATAATTTTGAAAAAAATAAACACATACCAGATGCACTAAAGCAGTTTAATTCAGAGAATGGTTTTCAAAATATCAGATATGATTCCAGTCAAAAGTGGATTGATGAAAATAATCATGCAGTAATTAGTAATGGACCATTTTACCTAGATAGATATTCGCCAGATTCAAGAACAATAGTTATCAAATCATTTGATTATGGAAATTATATTTTTGAGCAAGGAAAATGGAAAGAGTTTGAGGACGTTAAATTTCCAACAATCAACTCAGTAGAATTTGCACAACCATATGTTTTAGGCTCAAATGAAAAAATTCATGTTTCAGCAGAAAATGCAACAGAAATTCACTACTTTATTGTAAATTCAGAAGGAAAAATAATTCTAAATGGAATTAAAGAGATAGAAAATAATGAAGCAGATATAAATTTTGGTGGAAAAACAGAAATTGTTGAAGGAGTATACACCATCAAAATTTTTGCTGCATCAAATGATGTTTTAAAGCCATATGAATATTCAAAAAGTTTCATAATTATTTCAAATGATAAAGAAATTCCAGAAACAGATGTCATTACTGAAATCAAAGAATCACAGGTAGATTATTGGTATGTGTTACTAGTTATTCCTATTTTTATCATAATTGCAGGTTTAGTAATCAGAAGATCAAGGCTTTCTTCCAATAACAAATAGTGTTCCAAACTCACGTTTCCATTTTGATTTATTTTTTAAATCTGTGACATGTTTAGAGTGAGTAGTAAATCCAACATTTCGAAACATTTTCTTCCATTCCTTTTCAGAACGTAAATCCATTGGAATATTCATGTCCTTAACCCATCGGGTAGTCAGAGTATTATCACTGTAAAAATCTGTCCCACAATAAAATACGCCACCTTTTTTGAGTAGTTTGAAAACCTTTTTCAACGCAGACTCCATTGGTACAGAATAATATAATGACTCCATTGAGAAAATTATATCAAATTTTTCTTTTGTATTCCAGGATTCAAGTTCAGTTACAAAATAACTTTCTTTTTCAGATGAGATTTTAGATTTTGCATTTTTAATCATCAATTTACTTTTGTCAATTCCAATTGCTTTGATACAAGATGATTTTTCTGACATTTTTCGAACCACCCAACCATTACCACAACCAATGTCAAGAAATCTAAAATTTCTTTTCAGGGATAATTTATCTAAAAATTGATTGACAGTTGTGCCATGGCCTTTTTCCATTTCTTCAGAGCGACCTGTCTTTGCCCATGCATCAAATAATTTTGAAGTTTTATCCATTTGAAAAGATGAATTTTACTTAATTATATTCATAGCCATATTCACGTATTATGTCAAGTACCTGTTCTTCAGATGTTGCTTTTTGATAATCATGTAGAAGATTTTCATTTAATTCCAAAAACGTATGACCCCAATTGAATTTTTCAAGAAGACTTTTTGATAATTGTTCATCTCCTAAGATGAATGCAGCACCTGCAATAGCCTCAACGGTGGTTAATTTGTTGATTTTTGAATAATTTACTGGATTTCCAGCTAAAAGTGGAGGTAATTTTCTAGATGTTCCAACAAAATTTTTTTGAAAAACTTGTTCAGCTAAAGCCCATGAGCAATCAATTCCTGTAATTGATGTGAAAAGAGATTTTTCTTCATTAAGTAATGTTTTTTCTGCATATGGATGCAAAAGAGCAGTTTTTGTTTGAGATTTTGTGATTTTTCTTGCCAATCCAAATTTTATTAGTTTAGCAGCTGTGCATTTTTTTGGATCATCTTGATAAAACATTAAGAGATTAATTTTCATATTATGAGGGTTTTTGAGAAGGTTTTGTGTTTTACTCTAATGCCACGTATGATACTTTGTAGTAAAATCTAGATGGTTGTTCATCTTTGATAATTTCTACATTCCAGTTATCAATATCAATTTTTGAGTTGGAATTTTCAGGAACAACTGAGAATTTTTCTAGTCTTACATCATTTCCACTGTACCTGATTTTGTAATTGAGATCATCAATTGTAACAATTGAGTATATTGCTCCAGGTTTTCTAGTTGATTCAGTTACTAGACAATCTGAATCCTGTCCAATCACACATTGACCACCTGAAGTAGTAATTCTAAGATTTACATCAGATTCTTCACCTCTAGCAGAGGTGAATAGAGAACCTTGTAGTACACGTGGTGAGAGAGTTGAATCATCAGTAGATTTTTCATTTAGAATAATTGGGATTTTATCATCAGCAATTCTGTTGAATTTTTCAATAATTTTTTTGGAGACAATTGCTTCTGGAGCAGGAGTTCCAATTACCTCAGAATCATCAACTACAAAGAATTGTTTTTCAAATTCACCAAAGTGAGTATCAACAACTATTGTGTATAATCCTAATGCAGCATTTGAAGGAAGTTTGTAATTCCAGAAAAATCCAGGACCGCTAACACCTTCTTGAACTCTAATTTTCTTTTCAGAATTTCCAAAGCCACATTGTTGACCTTCAAAACAATTTATTTCCGAAACATCAGGTGTGTTTACTTTAACAGATACACTATCATAATAATAGATATTATTTATTTTTCCAGATATACGAACTGTATCACCAGATACAAATTCATCTTTTTCCAATTTTACAGATATTGAAGGTTCTAATCCACCTTTTAGTGAATTATCATTAATTCTTACAGATGTTTCATCATGATAACCAAAGTAATCAGCTTTTACTGCATAGACCCCTTCTTTGAAAACACCAGCTCTTAACTCAAAGACTGTTGCATAGTTTCCATTCTCATCAGGATATGCCTTGTATTTCATATCAGTTAGTAGTAACTTTTGTTTCTTGAAAATTACAGTTCCATCATAACTACCTTCGCCCTGTCTATCAGATCTTTTTGTAGGAGAACAATCACCACTCGCACTTGTTTCACATTGTCGATTTGCAGCAGTATCAGGTCGAACTACATTACCTTCAGCATCCCTATAATATGATCCACCCTCACCTGAGCCTCCACCACCAGTATAGTTTTCGGAGTCATCAGGGATTGTTTGTACACTAGCAGCACCACTAACATTCAATGAATGGGGGTATGGGATTGAAACCTCAACATAATTCATCATGGCTTGAGCATAGTTTGTTGCATAAGATGAACCATCTTGTGTTTGAGCACTAGTTTTTGTAGAGGATTGATCTAATTGAATACCAGTTTTTGGAATTACTTTTCCGGTGACAACTAATTTATCGCCTACATTAAATGTTAAATTCTCACCACAAACTACAGATTCCATAGAAGGTGGAATTTCACCTTTTCCGATACTTCTCAAATCTTTCAAAATTTCATCTACATGTGCACGATTACTTTTACAAATTTCCATTGTGAGTGGTTCTTGGATTTCAGTTTCAGTAAGTATATCAGATTGTGCAGATATTATTTCAAACGTAATTGATTCAGATGTATTTGAAAGTGGATGTACAGCATTCATAGTATAAGTTCCATAATCAAATTGTATATGGTGCAATACGATATCCATTTTGTAACCTCCTACAGAATCAGGAAATGCAGTGAGTTTTAGTGGGGAATTAGGTGATTTACCATAATCATTTCCAACTGTACCACGATCTTCAGACATTAGTGTACGACCAGAAGAATCAGTGAATGTGATTTCAACCATATTACGTAAATTATTGTTAGCTTCTGTTTGGTGATAATCCAAAATTTTGCCGGTTATTGACAAACCAGAACCTAGTACATAACTAGATTTTTCAAGATTTAATCCAAGCGATGTTCTAAATTCAACAAAAGATTCAGGATCCTCAACTACTTTGAAATATGTTACACCATCTCCAAAATATTCAGATACAACTACTTTGTAATCACCAAAAAATTTTGAATAGTTTTCTTGTTTGTTTGAATCTGCAACTAATTTGAATTCAAATTCAAATGTTCCATCACCGTTCAATCTTACACTATCTCTTAAATCAAATGGATCTGGTGCAATATATCGTGCATCAGAACCTACTGCAGATGAGGATAGCACACCAGTTTGTATTACTTTTAGTTCTAAATCTTCCACCCAAATATCATTACTTCTACCAGTAATTTTGACGATATCCCCAACAGAGTAAATTTCCTTATCAGTGGATATTGAAATTGGGATATTTTCTTTAATATCTTCAGATAAGACAAAACTAGCACTTGCAGTTACGACATCTTCAGATGAGTAATAACGAGGGTTTTGGGATTTGTAAGTACCTTCAATTGTGTATGTGCCATAAACAGGATTTACAGTTTCCATGAATAATTGAGTTGAAAAGGCATATACTTCACCTCCACCTTGTTGGAACACTTTTGAAAATCTCTCATTTGGGAAAATAGTTCCTTCAAAAATAATTTTTTGGTTAGGATTTGTTACAGTGTAATCTAGTCCCCCATATTGTATTGTGGAATCAGTATCTGCAAAGACAATTACAGTTTCACCAGGAATGTAAGATTCTTTATCAGTGGAAATTTCTAGATTTTCTTTTTCAGATTCAGATACAGAGGATTCTTTTTCAGTATTTATTACAAAATTTAAATCAGAAGAATATTCACCATATGAAACTTTTACGTCATAATTTCCGATGTTAAATCCCAAAACTTTTTGAAGGTTCAGCGTGGCTGAGAAACCTAGATCTCGATCAGGAAAAAGTGCAAGGTTTTTGAAATAATTTGGACCTTTTATGTTGATCTTAACCATTTCAGGAGAATTTGAGGAAATATTTGTATTGAATAATTCTTCAGATATAGTTCCCGAGATAGTTACGGTTTCATTAAAAATATATTCAGTTTTACCAAGAGTTGTAAATAAAGAAAATACGCTTTCATTGATTTCAGAGATTTTTCCATTAGATGATTTAGGCGTCATTCGTTTCAATTCCCAATCAGAATCAGAGTTTGTATCTAATCCATCAGTAGCCCTTTGCCAAGAATATTCAGTATCATCAAGATCTTTGATTAGTGGAGTTTCATCAATTAAATTTCCAGTTGCATCGCGTAGTGTTACAGTTTCACCAAAATCTTTAAACCAAAAATTCACATGTGTGAAAGCTAAAAATGAATTTGGTGCAATTGTCGTGCCATCAGGAATTTCTAATGTCTTCCAAGTTGCAGATGGAATTAGTGACCATCCACTAACATCAATTTCCATTGCCGTAGGATTATAAAGTTCTACAAATTCCGATGTGTCCGAACCAATAGGATTAGTTTCAACTTCATTGATGACAATATCTGAATCAAGTGAACTTTGTGATAGCCCAGGAGTTATAGTACCACCTAGCAATAAAATCGCCATTAGGCCAAATAATAGAGGATTTTTCAAATGCATTTACTACTCATATTCCTTTTTTTACCAATAATAGAATCGAATTGAGAAAAAGTTGATCCGTTTGTCAAAGTCTTATATCTTTTTGAGGTCAATCTCATGAGCTAGGCGTGAATTAGTATAAAGAGCTCGTAGAAATCATACATTTGTGAATTTCTTTCTGTCACATATTGGACATTTTTTATTCTCAATCTTTGAACCGCATTTTACACATATTCCTTCACCTACAGATTCTTCAATCATTTTTTTCCGGCGTCCAACAAATATACGAATTCCAAAGTAAATTGCTAGTGATATTATTATGGCATAGATAGGAGGAAGTCCTACGCCCATTAAACCAATTAGAAAAAATAGAATTCCAGCTATTAATAAAAAATCTTTTCTTTTGAATGCCAAGTAATTTTCTAATTGTTAGTATTGTTAAAAAGCTAATGCCAAACTCAGACAATAGATTATTTCATTCAATTTCCATACTCTAACTCTTCTTCATCGTTCAGCGAATAATATCATAATTCTTTGTATAAATATGTAAAATGGGAGCGGCGAGATTTGAACGCGCGACCTCTGCGTCCCAAACGCAGAATCATACCAAGCTAGACCACGCTCCCAGCGAACAAAAACAATTGCCCAATTTAAACAATAGAATCTTAACTGAGTAAGATAAAGGTAGCACATGGGATTTGACGAATATATTAAAGCTGGAAAAATTGCAGGTGAAGTTAGAGAAAATGTTCGAAAAACAGATTGGGTAGGAAAAACAGTTTATGAGATTTGCGAACATGTTGAAAACGAGATCAGAAAAAGAGGTGCCAAATGTGCATTTCCAGTGAACACCAGTATTAACGAAGTGGCTGCACATTATACAGCAGAACCAAATGATCAAATTACAATTACAGATAATGATCTTGTAAAAATTGATCTAGGTGCACAAATTGATGGATACATTGCAGATACTGCAGTAACAGTTTGTTACAATCCAGAATTTGATACACTTGTTCAAGGTGCAGAGTCTGCATTAAACAACGCAATGTCAATGATGAAAGTTGGAGTCAAATCAAGTGATGTTGGAAGAACCATTGAAAAAACTATCAAAGAGTTGGGATTAATACCAATTGCAAATCTTAGTGGTCATTCATTAGAACAGTATACAATTCATGCAGGAAAATCAGTTCCAAACATTTGGTCAATTGGTTCTTTTAATTTTCCAAGTGAACAAGCATTTGCATGTGAGCCTTTTGTGACAACAGGAGATGGATTAGGATTTGTTCATGAGGGAAAAGTGAAGAATATTTTTGCATTGGGATCAAGGAAGAAAACTAAAGACAAAGAAGCTGATGAAATGTTGGATTACATATGGAATAATTTCAATTTGTTGCCATTTGCATTAAGGTGGTTACTTGAAAAATGGGAAGAAAAAGATGCCAGGAGAATTTTAGAGATTTTAATTAAAAAAAAGGCAGTTCACGCATATCCAGTACTAGTGGAAGGAAATGGTCAAAGAGTGGCTCAAGCAGAACACACATTCATTCCAAATGATAATGGAGTTACAATAACTACTAATCCATAGTTACGCCAAAAATTTTTGTAATTAGCATTTTTCCATCACATTCAGAACAATTTTCAGGAGTAGAAAAAACATAATCATCATCAATAAATTTTCTTTTCTTTATGATTTTACATGAATTACACTCCATAGAAGTATAACATGTAGAAATTTTATTTTTTGATTTACTCATTGTGAAACACCAATAGTATTTCCTACACCAATTACCAAAATTGATTGCCCAGAAGTAGTATTTTCTCTAATCATCTGATAGAGTTCATCTTTTACGGATTTTGCACTGTCTGAAATTTCTTCAGTCATTAGAGTAATTGCCTCATGAATCGATTGTTTTACGACAAGGGCAAGAATTGGAATTTTGTTTTTAGTTGAAATTTCTTCAATTTTGAATCTCTCAGTACCAATACCACCTATTGCAGCACCAAAACCTTTTGCTATAGATGCGGAATCCTCACCCTCAAGTTTTAATGATGCATCAATCATTATGACAAGATCAGGTTTCTTGATTGAAATTATTTTTTCAAGTCCATCCCCTGGACGGCCAACAGTTGCGTTTGGACCTTCAGCTTTCATTAGAAGTAATTCTCTGTCTTCAAAAGAAGTTTTTGACCAAACTGTTTCAAATGCAGCAGATTCTTTTGTAGTACCCAACATCATTTCTCCAACTATCATTGGGCCAATACTGTCACCAATTGGTTGTCCTTTTTTAATTGCAGGCATTGCATCTTTTAGCGCTTCTGCTTCTTCCATGATAAACGGTATCATCATTTGTAATGGCAAAATCAGTGGAAAATTTTTCTGTTTTTTTGCAGTAAGGTAAAGATGACGAGTATGTTTATGGAATAGTTGTAAAGTGGTGACAATTTCTAACAAATTTTGAAGTTTAGACAACTCTACAGACGATAAATTTGAGAACATTGCATTGATTTGTAATCGAATAAAATCTTCACGTGAACGAACTAAATGATTAATTTTTGAAATTATTCCATTAGGATCCATATCTACAGGCATAATTGTGAAATAATCAAAAAAGCTATCCAGTTTTTTTGATGGGTCAGATTTTGAGGTAAGATTGTTTTTTACATAATTTAGAAAATCTTTTTTTGTAGATACAGTATATTCTTCTAATTTTCCAATATCTTTTTTAATTTCATTTGATGAAATTATGAGCTGTATTCTTTGACCATAGAAAACAAAGATTATCACAGGAAGTATCCAGATGAGCATCATCAGGGTATCAGTATCCTCACCAACCCATGCTAAAAATTCATCAAAATTATAATCTAATATTCCCAACAATCAAGTGATTTAATTTTCTAATTTAATCATATCCATATAATTGGGAGCAAAAATGTGTGATTTCACGAGTATTTTTATTAATGATATTTTTTTAAATTGAGATATGCCACAGACAAAACCTATCATTAGTGTCGAGAATGTGGTTGCTTCAGCTACAGTAGACCAAAAGATGGACCTTAATGACATTACAAAGAAGTTTCCAGATGTAGAATATCATCCAGATCAATTCCCGGGACTTGTATTCAGATTGAAAAGTCCAAAAACTGCAACGCTGATTTTCACTTCAGGAAAGATGGTATGTACGGGTGCAAAATCAGAACAGATGTCAAAAAATGCTGTAAAAACAGTAGTTGAAAAATTGAGAAAAGGAAAAATCAAGGTTAAGAAAAATGCAGTGGTAACAATTCAAAATATTGTTGCTTCAATTAATCTAGGAGGAAGAATTCATCTTGAACAAGCTGCAAGAACATTGCCAAGAAGTATGTATGAACCTGAACAATTCCCAGGTTTGATTCATAGAATGCTTGATCCAAAAACAGTCATTTTATTATTTTCTTCAGGGAAACTTGTTTGTACGGGTGCAAAAAAAGAAGAAGATGTTTATCGCTCAGTAAATAATCTACATGCTCTTTTAGAAGAGAAAAAATTAATGGTTTACGATTAGAAACTATTTGATTTTAGTTCCTGCAGGAACATCATCATTAACGGTCAACCAAAATGGTTTATCATCAATATCAGCAGCTAGTAACATTGCATTTGATTCAACACCAGCCATTTTTTTAGGCTCTAAGTTTGCAACAACAATTACTGTTTTTCCAATCAAATCTTCAGGTTCATAAAATTGAGCACCACCAATAATTACATCACGTTCTTCATCTCCCAAAGAAATCGTACCTTTGATAATTCTTGATTTTTCAGGGATTTTTTCAGTAGATACAATTTTTGCTACTCGTAGATCTAATTTTGAGAAATCATCATATGAGATATCATCCATAATGCATCAAATATAGACGGTTTAAAATTAATTTCTAAATTTTCAGACTAAACATATAGAAGAAATTTGATAAACCTAATATTTTCGAGTAATCGGATGGGAATATGGCAGAAATTAAGGCATCTGTAAAAATTAATTCAACTCAGGAAAAAATTTGGGATGTGATATCAGATATTGACAATGAACCAAAATTTTGGAAAGGAACTAAAGAAGTTAGAAATATTTCAAAAGATGGAAATCAAGTTTCAAGAGAGATAACAATTGCATTTCGTGATCAAAAGTGCATGCAAGAAGTAACAATTGTTCCAAAAGAGACGATTAAAGCAGTATTTACAAAAGGAGTGATAGTAGGAGAGAAAACTCTCACATTGAAAGATGCTGTTGACGATTCATGTGAATTAGAGGCAATATGGGATGTGAAACTTTCTGGAAAAATGGGTTTGTTTACAGGCATAATAAAAAAACACATCAACAGCGGAACAAAGCAGGCTTTACAAGCAATCAAAGAAGAAGTGGAAAATTAATGGCAGATATTTTCATAGATATTTTTAATTTCATTTTCACAGTTATACTAGCAGGAGTTTTTTTGACATGGATTATGTTATTGAATTCAATGTACAAATCATTTACCAAAGCCCCGTTTTTGGATAAATTTGAAAATACAAGCACCACAACTCCAAAGGTATCAGTAATTTTACCTGCAAGAAATGAAGAAAAATTTATTTCAAAATGTTTAGAAACTTTAGGGTCTCAAGATTACAAAGATTTTGAGGTTATAGCAATTGATGACTCCTCAGAGGATAGAACAGGAGAAATAATTGAAAAATATGCAAAAGAAAATTCGAAGATCATTCATGTAAGTGCAAGAGAGAAACCAGAAAACTGGATGGGTAAAAATTGGGCATGCATGGAGGGATTCAAAAAAGCAACAGGAGAATTATTGTTATTTACAGACGCAGATACAAAATTTGAGAAAAATGTAATTTCATTAGCAGTGTCACACTTACAATCAGAAAATCTAGATGCATTAACTGTAATACCAAGACTTCGTTGTATAGACAGAATAACAAAGATAACACTCCCAATGTTATCTACATTTTTGCATTCCAGATATTCTGCATTAAATGTGAATAATCCAAAAAAAGAGATAGGATATTTTTTTGGGAGTTTTTTTATAATTACACGAGAAATCTATGAAGGAATTGGAACACATGAACTAGTAAAACAAGAAATAGTTGAAGATGGAGCATTAGGAAAAATCACAAAAGAATCTGGAGGAGTGTTAAAGATGGTCAGAGGTGAACATCTTATCGAAGCATTGTATTCACGCAGTGCAACCGAAATGTGGAATGGATTAAAACGTTTGATGGTTCCTCTATATCATCAAAGTTCTTCATGGGCAATTGGCGTATTTTTTGCAGTACTATTCATTTTATTCATGCCAATTCCATTATTGGCATATTCAATAATTGCATTTGAATCAAGCCTATCATTTTCAACTTTGTTAGTTTCTGCAGTATTTTCTACAATTACAATTTTCATAGCATCTGCAATGGAAGCCAAGATGGGACTTAACCTGAGCACGGTAAATTCAATATTTGCACCTATTGGAAGCATCATAGTAGTACTTGGTTTTCTTTCAGGCATATTACATGCAAACAAATCTTCTGCAGTTTCATGGAGAGGTAGAAAATATTCAGTCAAGGAATTTTCTCAAAATTTTCTTAAAGTGTAATAGAATATAACAAAAATCAGTAAGGGTTATAGTTTAACCAAATGCAATTTCATCATGGCAAATAATGGAATTATTGTTGGAGGAGTAATTGCAACGGCGGCAATAATATTTGCAGTTTTTGTATCAATGAACTCAATCACAGATAGTGGAACTAATGAGTTGATTGTAACAAATGGAAATTATGGAGAAACTGTTGGAGAAGTGACAGGAATTGAAAGAGGTTATGAATATTCACTAATTGATATTTTTGAGAAATCTGAAGAAAGTATTGTACAGGTAAGTGTTCTAAGAGGCGAATCAGATGGAGGAATGGGTTCAGGGTTTGTTTATTCTGATGAAGGATATGTCATAACTAATCAACATGTTGTGCAAGATGCAGAAAAAGTAATGATTACATTTCTTGATGGAGAAGCATACATCGGAAATGTTGTAGGCAGTGATAGAGATTTAGATATTGCAGTTGTAAAAGTTCAACCAACTAATACATATCTTCAACCAATCAAAATTGGAGATTCATCAAAACTAAAAGTTGGTGAAAAGATTGCAGCCATAGGCAATCCATTTGGATTATCTGGTTCAATGACATCAGGAATTGTAAGCCAGATGGGACGATTGTTACCACAAGAATCAGGATATTCAATTCCTGATGTGATACAAACTGATGCTGCAATAAACCCTGGAAACTCAGGAGGACCTCTAATCAATATGAAAGGAGAAGTTGTAGGAATTAATACAGCAATACAATCAGCAACAGGAGAATTTTCAGGAATTGGTTTTGCAGTTCCATCAAATACAGTAAAGAAGGTTGTACCAGTTCTAATTGAGAAAGGAGAGTTTAGTCACCCATGGATGGGAGTTTCAGGAACAGATGTTGATCCAGAGCTTGCAGAAGTAAGAGATCTTAAAAGTTCAAAAGGATTTTTGATCGTATCTGTGATTGAAGGAAGTCCTGCAGAGACAGCAGGATTACTAGGAGTTACAGAAACAAAAGAGATCGACGGAAGAGAGTTTGCTTTAGATGGAGACATAATATTATCAATAGATGGAGAAACTGTTAGAAAAATCTCAGATATATTGGTCCACTTACAGAGAGAGAAATCTGTTGGAGACGAAATGATTCTAACAGTAAATAGAAACGGAGAGATGTTAGAATTAACAATGGTTCTAGAGGAAAGACCTCAATAGAATTTCTACAAAATTAAATAGACCGTATTAGACTTTGAGATATTGAGTAAGTTACAATTTGATTTTGAGATAATTCATAAAATTGGTGAATTAAAAGAGATCACCTACGAAGAGATATTAGAATTATCTAAAAATGCACCTAAACAAATGATATTTGATGCAGCATCAAAAATCAGAGATAAGAGAAAAGGCAAAGCAATTAGTTTTTCAAAAAAAGCATTTTTCAATATAATCAACATGTGTAGAGATACGTGTTCATATTGTACATACAAAGCAGAACCTAACGATGCAAAATTATCATTGATGGATAAAAAGACGGTCAGAGAATTAGCAGTTTTAGCAAAGAAATACAATTGTACTGAAGCATTATTTGTTACAGGTGAAAGACCTGAACAAAGATATCCTGAAGCAAAAAAATGGTTAGCAAGTCAAGGATTTTCATCTACAGCAGAGTATTTGATTCATTGTTCAGAGATGGTATTGAATGAAGGAGTTTTTCCACATACAAATGCAGGAAATCTTTCTAAAGATGAAATGAGAGAATTACAAAAAACCAATGTTAGTATGGGATTAATGCTTGAAAACTCTAGTCCTAGATTAAGAGAAATAGGAATGCCACATCACAATGCGCCAAGTAAAGAACCAAGTACTAGACTAAACATTTTAAAAAATTCAGGGGAATTAAAAATTCCAATGACTACAGGAATTCTAGTTGGCATTGGAGAAAATATGGAAGAAAACATTCAATCAATTTTTGATATCAAAAAAATTGATGACAAATATGGAAACATTCAAGAAATCATTTTACAGAATTTTCATCCAAAGCCAAAAACCTCAATGTCTAGACATTCAACACCAGAAGAAGATTATTTCAAAATGATAGTGGCGCTATGTAGAATTATTATGCCAAATGCAAATATTCAGATTCCTCCAAATTTATCCCCAGAAAACTATCATGAATTTTTATCAGTTGGCATTAATGATTGGGGTGGAATTTCACCAATTACATCAGATTATGTAAATCCAGAATTTTCATGGCCAAATATACAAAATGTTGAAAAAAAATGTAACGATACAGGGTTTTCATTCAAAGCTAGATTCCCAGTATATCCAGAATTCATTCCATTAGTGAATAATGACCTAAAGCAGAGAATATCTTTAATTGCTGATGAAGAAAATTATGTAAAAGAGAGTTACTGGAAATGAATTTAGAAAATAAAGATGTAGATGGGATTTTACAATATGCAGATCCTGTAATTGCGGCTATTCTCAATAAAGCAATTTCTGGAAAAGATATCACTTCAAGAGAAGCACTAGTTTTGTTTGATGCAAAAGGAATTGATTTTCAACTTGTAGGTAAAGTAGCAGATTATTTACGAAAAGAAAAGGTAGGCGATACAGTAACTTATGTTATAAATAGAAATATCAATTTTACAAATGTATGCATAAAACAATGTGGCTTTTGCGCATTTAGTAGAGATTTCAGAGAAGAAGAGGGCTATACATTACCTATTGAAGAAATTACAAGAAGAGCAAAAGAAGCATACACGTATGGGGCTACTGAAGTATGTGTTCAAGCAGGACTTCCACCAGATATGGATGCAGGATTGTATGAAAATATTTGTAGAGAAATCAAGATGGAGGTTCCAGACATACACATTCATGGATTTTCTCCAGAAGAGATTCTTTATGGCGCAACAAGATCAAACATTTCAACAAAAGAATATCTAAGTAGATTAAAAGATGCCGGAGTAGATACAATTCCAGGAACTGCAGCAGAAATACTAAATCAAAAACTACGTGATAAAATCTCTCCAGGAAGAATTACGGTCAAAGATTGGACCGATGTGATAAAAACTGCACATAAGATGGGAATAAAATCCACATCCACTATGATGTTTGGACATTTAGAAACAAATGAACATAGAGTGAATCATTTGGATACAATTAGAGAAATCCAAAAAGAAACAGGAGGGTTTACAGAATTTGTTCCACTTAATTTTGTTTATTCAGAAGCACCAATGTACAAACATGAACTTCATGAAGGCATCAAAAAAGGCGCTAGCTCAAATGACGCTCTTTTAGTTCATGCGATTTCACGAATTATGCTGAATAATGTAATAGGCAATATTCAAATGTCATGGGTAAAAGAAGGACCAAAATTTTCACAATTACTTCTTAATTGGGGAGCTAATGATTTTGGAGGAACACTAGTCAATGAGAGTATATCTACAGCAGCAGGTTCAGAATATGGTCAATTACTAAGACCAAAAGAAATACGACATTTGATTAGAAGTATAGGAAGAATTCCTGCTGAAAGAGATACAACTTACAAAAAAATTAAAGAATTCCAGGTAGAACCAGCAAGTGATAAAGGGTTGGATAGTGTTAATGACACAAAGAAATTTGGATCATATTTTGAATTAATTAAAATTAAAAAATATCAATATCAAAACCCTAGAAAAAATTAAAGTAAAAGACTAATCAAATATGCAATAAATGCAATTGTGAGTCCAATTCCTACAAATCGTGGAATGTATTTTCTAAATCCAATGAATAAAACAAGACTAAATGCAATCATTATGTAATAGTTTGAAAATACATCAGTTGATACAGGTATTCCAATAATAGTGGAAGATACCCCCAATATCAATAAAATATTGTATATGTTACTTCCAACTATATTTCCTACACCGATATCAGTTTGTTTTTTTGCTATTGCAATAATAGATGTAATCAGTTCTGGAAGAGATGTACCAATTGCAACAATTACAACTCCTATAATTAACTGAGATAACCCTAAACTTTCAGCAATGTTTACAGCACCATCAACTGTTAGATGACCTCCTAAGAATAACAGAACAATTCCAACCGCAATTAAACCAAATGATTGAGGGTAGGTGTCAATTTTGTATTTTGATAGGAAATACTCCCCTTCAATTGTTTCATTTTCTATAACTTCAGTTGATTGAAGTTTTTGTTTTTTGACGGTTTTGACAGTATAAAGTGTAAAACCAATC
>CABXGK010000008.1 GCA_902511735.1 uncultured marine group I thaumarchaeote | reverse complement strand
CTCTCCACCAGAAAAACCTTCATTCAAATATCTTGAAAGAAACTCTTCTTTTAATCCTACAGAATTAATATTTTCTTTAAGATAATTTTGAAATTCTCTTACAGTAATGAATACTTCTCTATCTTCTCCTTTCATTGCTTTACTAAGTGCATTGTAAGATGTTCTGAGAAAATGTGAAAAACCTACACCTGAAACTTCTGTTGGATATTGAAATCCCAAAAATAATCCTTTTTTTGCTCTCTCATCAGCTGTTAATTCTAAAATACTCTCGCCATCAAGAAGTATATCTCCACTAGTGACTTCGTATTTTGGATGTGCTAATAGTGTGTATGATAATGTACTTTTTCCAGAACCATTAGGTCCCATAATTGCATGAACCTCGCCAGGACCTGTTTTCAAATTTACGCCTTTGAGAATTTCTTTTCCTTCTCTTTGTACGTGTAAATCTCGTATTTCAAGTACTGCCATTGAACTAATTTTTAGATCTTTCTATATAATCTCGACGAATTTTAGCTAATCCTAATCTAAAATAAAGAAGAAAGGGGGGGATTATTTTTTGGCTAAAATAGGTCTTAATGTCAAAGTCATCTTATGTGTTGAAAGAATCTCTTTGACTCTATTTCTGATTGTTACTTCTGTGATGCCAGAAACTGTTGATACATCTCTTTGTAGAACATTTTGTCCTAACAAAACTGAAGATACATACAGATATGCTGAGGCTATTCCATTTGGAGCCTTACCATCTGTAATATTCTTGGTTTCTGTTTTTGCAGCAATTTCTAAAGCAAGTCGTTCAACTCTTACATCTGTTTTGGTTAGATTTGCGATCTTTGAGATGTATTTGTCCATGGTAACAACTGGTGTTACAACATTTCCTATCTCTAAAACAAGATTTCTGTAGTATTTTGCAGCTAACTTTGTTTTTGCTTTTACATCTTTTGGTGCACACACATTTTTGCAAATCTCATCTAATGATCTAACTATTCCACATTGTTTGCATGCCATATACACTACTGCTATTGTAATGCTTACGACTGATTTACCCTTAACCTCAATGTTTTTTCCATCTAGGCTACGATAGATCATGGATGCTGTTTCTACCACGTTTTTTGGGAGACTACAACTAACACATGTTTCGGAAATTTTTCCTAAGACGTTAGTAAGTCTTCTTTCACGTGGAGATGTAACGCGAACTCTTTGTTGCCATTTTCTTAGATTTTGCATCTGATTGGAAACTGAACTTGGTATTTTTTTACCACTAAAATCTGTGGATGAAATTGAGATGTCTGTAGCAATTCCCATATCATGTTGTGCTAGTGTTGTTTGTCCAGATGCTCTTGCTAATCTCATTTTATCTTCGAGATTTGATGTTTTTGTTTCTGGACCCATATCAGCCATTTGTTCATCAACGACAATGCCGCATCCGGAACAAATTCTCTCGCCATTATGAATGTCATCTACTACTGGAGATTTACATTCATTGCAGCAAGATTGTATTTCTATTGTACTCATCTATATTTTCTCCTGCTTTTTTTCTTTGCAGGAGCTTGATCAAGTGCGAAAACTTTTTTTCCACTAATTTTTCTCAAGTTATTTGTTAGTGGTATGGCTGACGCAAAGGGACTTGATACTGGTCCAATTAATTCTGTAACTTTTGCAATTTTTTGACTATTGCTGTCACAAAGAATTTGACCTTCAGGTACCTCTGAGTTGAGTCGTACAATGACTCTGCCACTATTGGCTAAGTGCATAACTTCACCTACCTCCTGCAATTACAATTCATACATTTTGATAGTTTTCATTCAGTTCTGTCAACAAAACTTTAGTTTGTAGCTATTTTCGTTACTGTTTTGTTTGTTTTGCTCGTTTAGAAACTAATTTTTGAGAAATTTTTTCTAGTATTGTTCCTTTTTTCTCTGTTTTTGGTAAAACAATGTAACCAGATCTGACATATGGTCTTTTTGGAAATCTTACTTGTTCTTCTGTTTCATTTGGTTGTAATCCTGCAGCATTTGATGCATCAATCAATTCTTTTAGTGACGGATCAAAAACACATTTTTCTTTTGATAATCTCCTTCCTTTGTTACGTGGTAATGTCTTGTTAAAATAATCAAGCCAGATTACGACGTGTTCGTAATCCTTCATATCTCTACTTTACTAAAATTCCACTAACGGTTCCGCTTTGACCTGGTCTTGATACAATTTTGCATTTCCCATCTTCGGTTTCAACAATTGCACCTTTTGTAATAATTCCGCGTCTTTGATAATCATTATTTGTTTGATTTTCTAAAACTTTGACAATTTTTGATCTTTTTACTTTAGAATCTCCCATAACTAAATTTACAAAGCTTGCAATCTTTAAACCAGTTTTTCTATTATTTCCTCTAGTCTTTCTTGTTATGGTTTGTTGTTCTTCTCCCATTTCAGCTTCGTTTGGATATCTATCTGTTTCAAATTTCTGTCTAGTCTTTAATGGATGTCTAAGACCGCCAGTAATTTTACTTGTTTTTAGATTCTCTACGGATTTCTTCATGGAATATTTTTGAATTACTCTAATTTATAGAAAACGCAAGATTTGTGACTTTTTACGTGTATTAATTATAATTAACCGTACTTGGAGTAGTATTTCTGGTACGTACTTTTTTGAATAATTTTTGTCTTAACGTATCGTCATCTCCTTGAATTCCAAAATATTTTCTAAACTTTTCTGTTGTTGTAAAAATCTTGTATCTTCCAACAGTTTGGTGTTCTATAAAATCAAGTTGGGTTAATTCTTTCAAATGTGAATAGACTCCTGTCCCTCTAACCTCAACTAGCTGTTTACTGGAAATTGGTTGTTCATATGCGATGTAAGATAATGTTTTTTGAGTTGCTCTTGCCAACATTGGTCTTGATGCATATTTTCTTCCAATCGTTGAACTGTATTCTGGTTTTAATTGGAAAACATATGATCCATCTGGCAAATTTGTAATCTCAATTGCTTTGAATGAGGATTTTGTTTTTTGAATTAATTTTGTAAGTAAATTTAATGTCGTTTTTCTTGATTCTGTTCCTGATGCCCTGATTAGATCTTCTATACTCAGAGGCCTTCCTGCTGAATATAGTGCAGATTCTATTCGTGCAGTTGCTTCATTTTCATTATCAACTTTGACCATAATTACCTCCATCTTGAAATTGACTTAAAATCATCCTTTTCATATCGTTGATCAAATTGTAAATAATTATTTGATTAGGGTGACCCTAATCTCCTCTTCTCCTTCTTCTTGCAATATGTCTATCTTTTCATCTCTTGCCAAAAACAATATTGCAAAAAAGCATCTAATAGAATCTGTTGTATCTAACTCTTCTACAATTTTTTCTAACAAAAGCGTGCCATTTGCTTGTAATTTTCTTAACACTAAGTCCTGATATTCGCCTATAATATTTTCAAGATTGTTAAAAATTTTCTTAAAATCTGGCGGTTCAATTGGTTCAAATCTTAATTTGTTACCTTTCCTTTCTCTTGGATTTGCCATTGTTCCGATTAGATTTTCAAGCAAATCCAATAATTCGTCTAAACTAACAGGATAAGTTGATTCATGTCTATATGGAAATTCAAGAATATCTATGTCCACATCGGTTCTCTGACGAAGAGGTTTTTTCTCCATTGCTGCTTTTTGTAATGCAAAAATACTCTCTACTTTTAATTTGTAAATTAATGATGATGATAATGCTGCCATCCCTGCCACTCTGAGATCTTTTTTATCGGTTTTTTCTAAAATTTTCAACAACATTGACAAAATCTGAATAAGATCTATATCCCAAACGTCTCTTTTTTGAATTCCTTCTGGATTAAATAATATGTTAATTGGAACTTTGGAAATAAGTGATTTTGTTTCTTCCTGACTCACAAGTTCCTCATGTTCTAATTGAATAATATCTATTTACTCTATTTTCTTTTCATTATCAGTCAACTCTTATATTATAAAATAAAAAATTCATTTTGTGAAAGCCGCACGAATTATCGAACCCGATAAACCACTTGAACTAAATCAAGTTGAAATTTCAGACCCTTCTGGAACACAGGTTCTAATCAAAGTATTATCCACAGGTGTCTGTCACAGTGATCTTCATCTTTGGGAAGGTGGATACGATACAGGCGATGGATTCATGAAGGTTACAGATAGAGGCGTAAAATTCCCTGTAACTCCTGGTCATGAAGTTGTTGGAACCGTTGAAAAAATTGGTGAATCTGTACAAAATGTAAAAATTGGTGATACTGTTCTAGTTTACCCTTGGATAGGTTGTGGTAAATGCCCAACCTGTGAAAAAGGTGATACAAATTTGTGTGAAACACCAAAATCATTGGGTGTTTTTCAAGATGGAGGCTATGCTGAAAAAGTAATTGTTCCTGATTACAAATTTTTAGCAGATATTGGAGATGTAAATCCTGATTCAGCATCTTCGTTAGCATGTTCTGGGTTAACTGCATATACTGCAATCAAAAAAGCATTAGTGAATAATCCTGAATCAATTTTAATTGTTGGTGCTGGAGGTCTAGGTTTGATGGGTGTTCAAATAGCAAGTCATATGACAAAATGTAAAATAATTTGTGCAGATATTGATGATGAAAAATTAAAAACTGCAAAAGAATTGGGTGCAACTGACGTGGTTAACACAAAAGAAAGTGATGCATCACAAAAAATTATGTCAATTTGTAATGAAAAAGGAGTTGATAGTATAATTGACTTTGTAAATGCACCTCCAACTGTTAAACTTGATCTATCTGTAATTAGAAAACGTGGAAATATTATTCTAGTTGGTTTGTTTGGAGGTTCTGTCGAATTACCTTTAGTGTCTGTTCCACTTAAAGCAATAACAATCCAGGGTGCTTATACTGGAAATTACAAAGATATGGTCGAATTAATCGATCTTGCAAAACAAGGCGTCATCAATCCAATTGTATCAAAACATTATACTTTGGATGAAGCAACAGGTGCTTTAGACGATCTGAAAAATAGAAAAATTTTGGGACGCGCAGTAATCAATCCTTAATTAAATAATGGTCCCCACTGAAGGATTTGAGCCTTCGACAACCCGATTTCTGTATGCCTAGTAGACTACTGTTATTCAGCCCTAAGCCGACAACTACAGTCGGAAGCTCTACCAGGCTGAGCTAAGTGGGGACATCTTTTTGGATATTTTTTTTATTTATTAATTATTAGTTTTGCACGTTTTTGGACAAATTTATTTACTTTCGTTAATTTTGAGATTCATGACTAATATCTCTCAAACATCTGGTGGATATGTCTGTGCACCATATCTTCATGATCATGATTCAATTGAACTAAAAGATAATTGGGTCTCATCTAAAAATATAGAATCTCTCTATTTTGTCACTGCTACCTTCTCTGAGGATAGTAAGCCATACTTTTTGACTTCATCAAATCATTACATTTTGGCAAAATTCAAAGATGCTGAAAAAATTTCTAAAGAAATTGCCTCTCAAAACAACGATAAGCCTTCATTTCTTTTCAAAATAGATGATACTATATTTGAAAGACCATTAACTGAAAAAACTAACTTTGTTTCAATCTATTATTTGGAATACGGTGATTCCAAATCTGATCTTAGAGATGTATCTGCTCATGTGGCTAGAAGAGAAAAAGTTTATCGTGCTGGATTTGGTAATATGCAATTATTAGCCAAAGAATCTCCAAAATTTGCATTTCCATATAGCGATCATATTGTAATGTTAGAAGTTTCAAGTGACAAGAGTCATCAAAGTGATAACAAGTATTGCGAACAAACTAGACGTGATATTTGTAGAAAAGGAATCGTTATGAATAATCTTGTTAGTCTCTCAATTCTTGAAACAATGAAATAAAAAAAGGTAAATACCCCCCAAAAATTATTTTGTTATGAGCAAACCTTCTGATTTAGGTTCATTAAAAATTGGTTCTTACATTTTGTTACCTGTTGGTGATCAACCTACAGGCGAACCTTGTAGAATATCTGAATATGATACTAGTAAACCTGGAAAACATGGTGCTGCAAAGGCACGAATTGTTGGAGTAGGTGTTTTTGATGGTGCCAAACGCCCACATGTAGGTCCTGTAAGTATGCAAGTACATGTTCCATTAATTGATAAGAGAGTTGGACAAATAATTTCAATGACTGGCTCTGAAATTCAAGTTATGGATGGAGAAACATTTGAGACTGTTGATATACAAATGGTTGACGAAGAAGTTGATGGAAAATTAGAGCAGGGTCAAGATATTGAATATTGGAATGTCATGGGAAGAACTAAAATCATGCGAATTAAAACATCCTAGTTGGATGCTAATGATGATTGGAAAAGCCAACTGATTTCTGATGAAGATTATGAGTTTTGAGGCATCCTATTTTTTATTTTAAAATGAAATTAGCTGCATTATTTTCTGGTGGAAAAGATAGTACTTATGCAATATATCTTGCAAAGAAATTACATCATTCAGTTGAAGTGTTATTGACATTATATCCTCATTCTAGTGAAAGTCACTTACTTCACCATCCAAACATAACGTTCACTCCATTACAATCTGAATCTATGAAAATACCACAATTAGTTGAGGAAATCTCATCTACTGATGCTGAAACTGAATTTAAAAAACTTGAAAAACTGATTATTCTTGCAAAAGAAAATTATTCTATTGAGGGAATTGTTCATGGCGGCATTCTTAGTAAATATCAAAAAGATAATTTTTCTCGGATTTGTGAAAGAAATAATTTAGAAATCATATCTCCCTTGTGGAATAAAAATCCTGAATCTTATATGAAAGAATTATTGGAAGAAAATTTTGAATATATTATTTCTAGTGTTAGTTCTGATGGTTTAGATAATTCTTGGTTGGGAAAAATAATTGATAAAAGTGGATTACAACATCTCAAAAATCTACAAAGTAAATTTGAATTTAATCTAAATTTTGAAGGAGGCGAGGCTGAAACATTTGTAATAAACTGTCCATTATTTGAAAAACCGTTATTTATTCAAGATTCAAGTACTGAATGGGATGGTTATAGGGGAAGATTTGAAATATTGGAGGCGAAATTAAAAGATAATGCTTGATAATCTTAAAGACGGTTTACGTACCGCAATTAAAAAAATTGTTAGCTCTTCTGGAATTGATGAAGAACTAATTAAGGAACTTGCAAAAGATGTTCAACGTTCACTTTTACAATCTGATGTAAATGTGAAATTAGTTCTTGAAATTACAAAAAACCTCCAAGAACGTTGCATCAATGAAACTCCTCCACCTGGATTATCGAGAAAGGATCACATTGTAAAAATTCTTTATGATGAATTATCAAAGTTATTGGGAAATGATACTGAATTTCATTTCAAATCTGGAAAAATTAACAAAGTTTTGATGCTTGGAATCCAAGGAAGCGGTAAAACTACGGTATCATCAAAACTAGCAAAATTTCTTACAAAACAGGGATATCGTGTTGGTGCAATTGGGGCTGATACTTATCGACCTGGTGCTTTAGTTCAATTAAGAACAAACTGTGAAAAATCAAATGTTGAAGTTTATGGTGAAGAAAATAACAAAGACCCAGCTGAAATTGTTAAAAATGGTTTAAAACATTTTGAAAATTCAAACATTGATGTAGTTTTGATTGATACTGCTGGACGTCATAAGGAAGAAAAAGATCTTTTGGATGAGATGACAGAAATCTCAAAAGTATCTGAACCTGATTTAGCATTATTAGTTATTGATGGTACAATTGGCCAACAATGTTTTTCACAAGCAGAAGCATTTAACAAAATAGTTCCTGTTGGAGGTATAGTAATTACAAAACTTGACAGTTCCGCAAAAGGTGGTGGGGCTCTAGCTGCATCTGCAGCAACTGGTGCACAAGTGATGTATGTTGGAACTGGTGAAAGAATTGATGATTTAGAACAGTTTTCACCTACTAGATTTGTTGGTCGACTCTTGGGAATGGGTGATGTTCAAGCAGTACTTGATCTTGCAAAACGACTCGGTGATGAAGCAGATGAAGTTCGAATGAAAAGAATTTCAAGTGGAAAAATGAATATGGAAGATTTCTTTTATCAGCTCGAAGAAGTTACCAAAGTAGGCTCACTTCAAAGTCTCATGGAAACAATGCCTGGATTATCAGGAATGGTGAAAGAAGATCAACTTGAGGTAATGGAAAAAAGAATGGACAAATGGAGATACATAATCCAAAGTATGAATACAAAAGAAAAAGCTGATCCTGATTTACTTAATTCATCTAGAATCAAAAGAATTGCACGAGGTTCTGGTTGGCCTGAACATGAGGTTAAAGAACTAATAAAAAATTATAAAAACTCTAAAACAATGATGAAAGCCTCTAAAGGCAGACAAATGCAAGGTATGTTACGTAAACTTGGAATGGGTTAATTGGAAAAACTTCTAACGTATACACATTGTTCGTAAGGAATTATCATTTCTTCAGAAAAAATTCTTCTATTTGTTAATTCACAATCTGAATCTCTAACAATTGCTATTGGTTGCAAATCATTTCCTTCTCCCATTTTGTGATTTGCAATAGATGCTAAATTATCTGCAGTTGCTTGAAATGTAACTTTAAGTGGATTCCCATCCAAATCCTTTTCTCCACGTAAATCTTTTGTTGGTTTGATTCCTGCACATGCTATTGCTACACCTGTTGTACCAATTCTTGCAGGCATCAATCTGCTATCTACTATAATTACTCCCACATGCAAGTTTAATTCAAGAAAAATTTTCCTTTTTATCTCTTCGGCAAATCTGTACGGTTCATTAGGATACAAAATAATTCTTGTTCCTTTAGAATTAGATTTATCAATTCCTGCGTTAGGTGCTAATATTCCATTTGTGGTAGACATGACAAATCCCGCAACACCTCCTACAATTTCATCTGATTCTCTATACACAATTTCTATAAATTTTTCATTAGACTTGAATTTTTTTGAAATTTTACTTGCTTTTTCACACACTTTTGATTTATCAATATTTAAAATACGTCCTTGAGAATTCGAGACAAATTTACTTGAAATAACTATAACATCTCCACTTTTAATTTTGAACTTATTTTTGTTAAGAATCCCCTTTAGTTCATCAAAAAAGCGAAATTTTCCATCTTTTTTCTCTGAAGTTAATGGAATTACTGTCAAATTCATGATTTTTTCACACCATTATCTCTAATTATTGTTCTGAAAAGCTTTTAATTTCAATCACTGGCATTTTCGTTCATGAACATAACTGAAAAAATATTGGCTCGTGCATCAGAAAAATCATCTGTTTCACCTGATGATGTGGTATTTGCAAAAGTAGACAAAGTAATGGTTCATGATGTATCTGGACCTGGTGTTTTGAAAGTGTTTGATAAATTACAAAAACAAGGAATTGATACATCAAAATTACATGATTCAACAAAAGTTTGGATTGCAGAAGATCATTTTGTCCCTACTGCAGAAAAAGTATCTGCAGAAAATATCATAAAACTTTCAAACTTCTCAAAAAAATATGATATAAAAAAACATTTCAAATATGGAATGGGCCAATATGGAATTTGTCATACATTATCTCATGAAGAAGCATTAGTAAATCCTGGAGAAGTTTATGTTGGCGGTGATTCTCATACAAATACTACTGGTGCATTAGGAGCTTTTGCATGTGGCTTAGGTCATACTGATGTTGCATATGTTTTATTGAATGGCGAAATATGGTTCAAAGTACCTGAAACTTATTATTTTAAACTAAATGGAAAATTACCTTCACATGTAATGGCCAAAGATTACATCTTGAAAATTATTGGTGATATTGGTACTGATGGTGGAGCATACAACACGATGCAATTTGGTGGAACTGGAATAGATGAAATGTCTGTAGAAAGCCGATTGACATTAACAAACATGACTACTGAGGCTGGTGCTAAAAATGGAATTATTGAATCTGATGAAAAAACAGTTCAATACCTCACTGATAGGGGTGCAACAAATGCAACTGTTTTACATGGTGATGAAGATGCTGAATTTTCAAAAGTTTTTGAGTATGAAGCATCTGAATTAGAACCGACTGTTGCAAAACCTTTCTCTCCAGACAATACAACTGTTGCAAGAGAATTATCCTCTACTGAACTAGATAAATCATATATCGGTTCTTGTACTGGTGCAAAATTTGAAGATCTTTTAGCCGCTGCAAAAATTTTGAAGGGTAAAACAGTGAAAATAAGAACTGAGGTATTACCTGCATCAATTTCAATATACAAAAAAGCTGTAAAACAGGGTCTTATTGAAATCTTTTTAGATGCTGGTGCAACTGTTGGTCCACCAACATGTGGTGCTTGCTGTGGTGCACATATGGGTGTCCTCGGAAAAGATGAGATTTGTGTTAGTACTACAAACAGAAATTTTCCAGGAAGAATGGGTCATGTGGAATCTCAAACATATCTTGCTTCGCCACAAGTAGCTGCAGCCTCGGCTGTAACTGGAAAATTAACTGATCCGAGGGATTTGAATTGATTGGAGATGTAATAAAATATGAACAGGATAACATTGACACTGATGTAATCATCCCTGGAACATATCTAAAAATTCATGATTATAATGAATTGGCCACACATGCAATGGAAGGACTTGATCCTGATTTTCCATCAAAAGTAAAAGATGGTGATTTTATTGTAGCTGGAAAAAACTTTGGTTGTGGCTCATCAAGAGAACATGCTCCAATTGCATTATCCACATGTGGAATTAAAGCTGTAATTGCTGTATCTTTCGCAAGGATTTTTTATAGAAATTCTGTTGATGGAGCATTTTTGTTACCTATTGAAGTAGATGAAGAAACATACAAAAAAATATCAAATTCTGATAAATTAGAAATTAATATTGAAAATAATGAGATTAAAAATATTACAAAAAATGAAACATATGCTATGAAACCTTTCTCAGAAATTATAGCGCAAATTATTTCTGCTGGCGGTCTTTTCAAATACAAAAAGTGAATATAATAAATGACTGAAACATTATTTGAGAAAATTTGGAATTCTCATGTTGTAGTTGAAAGAGAAAATGAACCTTCGTTAATTTACATAGATCGTCATTTAATTCATGAAGTAACATCTCCTCAGGCTTTTGATGGATTACGAGTAAATAATCGAAAGGTTAGACGTCCTGATCTTACAGTTGCAACAATTGATCATAATGTACCTACTACTGATAGGAGTTTACCGATGATTGATGAAACATCGTCAACGCAAATCAAAACCCTGGAACAAAATTGTCAAGATTTTGGAATAAAGCTATTTGGAATTAACGATCCTAATCAAGGAATTGTACATGTAATAGGTCCCCAATTAGGAATTACCTTACCTGGTAGCACCATAGTATGTGGTGATAGTCATACATCTACACAAGGTGCATTTGGTGCATTTGCATTTGGAATTGGAACTAGTGAGGTTGAGCATACACTTGCAACTCAAACTCTATGGCTTGAAAAACCAAAAACCTTTGAAATTATAGCAACTGGTAAACGTAAAAATTCCTTTGCAGTAACATCTAAGGACATAATTCTAAGTATTATCAAGCAGATTGGAACTGACGGTGGCACCGGTCATGTATTAGAATACCATGGTGATGCAATTAGTGATTTATCAATGGAACAACGAATGACTATTTGCAATATGTCTATTGAGGCAGGTTCAAGAGCTGGTCTAATTGCTCCTGATGAAAAAACTTTTGATTATCTCAATAATAGAAAATTTACTCCAAAAAATTATGACGAATTAGTTGATGACTGGAAAAACAATCTCATGTCTGATGCTAACTCAAAATTTGATAAAAGCTTCACAATTGATGTAGAAAAAATTGAACCACAAGTGAGTTGGGGAACAAATCCTGCAATGGTGTCTGACGTAACAAGTAAAGTTCCTACTCCTGAAGAATTTGGTCATAATAACGAAATACAAATTGAAAGTGCAAAAAAAGCGCTATCATATATGGACTTAAAACCTGATACTGCAATTGTGGACATTCCAATTGACAGAGTTTTCATTGGTTCATGTACAAATGCACGTTTAGAAGATTTGAAAGATGCTGCAGAAATTGTAAAAGGTAAAACGGTAAATTCTGCTGTAAGTGCAATGGTTGTTCCTGGTTCACAGATGGTGAAACTTCAAGCTGAAGAATTAGGATTAGATAAAATTTTTAAAGATGCAAATTTTGAATGGAGAGAATCTGGTTGTAGTATGTGTCTTGGAATGAATCCTGATATTTTGAAGCCTGGTGAACGTTGTGCTAGTACATCTAATAGAAATTTTGAAGGAAGACAAGGATCTGGTGGAAGAACACATCTTGTTAGTCCTGTCATGGCAGCTGCTTCTGCTATTGCTGGTCATTTTGTTGATGTGAGGGAATGGTGTTAATTTGAAACCTTTTTCCAAAATTATTAGTATTATAACTCCATTTGATAAGGCAAATGTCGATACAGATCAAATAATCCCAAAACAATTCCTTAAACTAATTACAAAATCTGGTTTTGGAAAATTTCTTTTTTATGATTGGAGATTTAATCATGACGGACAGAAAAAAACTGATTTCATCTTAAATGATTCATACTATCAAGATTCTCAGATACTTGTTACAAATGAAAACTTTGGTTGTGGTTCTTCCAGAGAACATGCAGTATGGGCATTGAAAGATTTTGGTTTTGATGTAATTATTTCACCTTCATTTGCTGATATTTTCTATAGTAATTGCTTCAAAAATGGTGTTTTGCCTATTATCTTAGATATTCAAAATATCAAGAAATTGTTACAATTCAAGGATAAAGTTGAACTTGATTTACACTCTCAAACAATCATTTTTGGTAGTGAATCTATAACCTTTGAAATTGATTTGCATCGAAAAATCAGATTATTAGAAGGACTTGATGATATTGATCTTACTCTCAAAGAAGACGATAAAATAGGAATTTTTGAAAAAAATTCTTCTAGAATATCAATTTTTGAATAAATACAAAAAATTCGTCTAAAAGACTATCTGTACGATTTCTGTTTTCTTCTTCTTGCACCAGGGCCACCAAATTTCTTTGGTTCTTTTCTTCTTGCATCTCCGCTAATCAAATATTTATCATAATCTGCAATTTTCTCTCTTAATTGTTGACGTGTTGATTTGTTAAACGGATGATCTTTTGGTTCTTTTTTAGATTTTGTCCAACCAATTAAAGCTCTTGACATTGCAGTTGCTGATGCATATGCTTGTCCCATAAAACCTCCTCCTCTAACTCTAATTGAAATGTCTACTTTATCTCTAATCTCTTCACCAATAATTTCTAATGGTGCTAGAATTACTTCTCTTGAAGATTCTGGTTCAATCATTTCTAATGGAATGTTATTGATTCTAATTTTTCCAACGCCTTTTGTGATGTATACGTGTGCACTAGATGTTTTTCTTGATGCATAGTAAATTTCTGTTTTAGGAATCAAAAGTTGGTTCCTCCAATGTATCTACTAATTTCTGCCATTGTTGTGTATCGTGATGAATCCTTTGTAATTTTTGCTTTTTCAAATTGAATTTTCTCCAAGCCTTTAACTTCTCTTGGAACTCCAATGTAAGTTCTTAATCTAGCAAAATCTGTCTTTCCTGATGGTTTATCTTCAAATGGAAGCATTCCTCTAATCATTCTTGCAATTACTCTATCTGGTCTTCTAGGATGTTTAGGTCCATGTTTGTAGTTAATGATACTGTTAATTTTTAAAAATTCTTCATACTCTCCAATAATGCTTGCTTTTTTTCCACTCATCATAATTTTATCACAATTAACTACTGAAATTCTGTTTCCTTTTCTCAATAACTTTGCAACATTTGATGCAAGTCTGCCTGCAATCAAATTTGTACCATCCACAACTATTGGTTTACTTAAGTCAATGACTTGTTGTTGTTCAGGTTGAGACTTTCTATTATTCCATTTAGCCAATTATTCTAACTCCTTTACCTGTTGGATATTTTTCAATCATTTTTGAAAATTCTAAAACTTCTCCACCTGATTCGATAATTTTTTTTGCTGCAGAGTTTGAAATGGATAGTGATGAAACTGAAACTTTGTGTGAGATACTTCCTGTTCCTAAAATTTTTCCAGTAATTATTACGGCATTGCCATCTTCTGTTTTTTGATCAATTCTAGTAAGATTGACTATTTTTTGGTTAGATTTTGATTTTTGAACAAAATCTGCAACTTTGGCCCAAATTGGAGCATCATTTTCTTTAGATGCTTTTTTCAGGATCTTTAGTGTATTCACTTCAGCTTGTGTTACCATAAGTCAAATCGCCAATTTACCCAAATATAATAGAATATGTTGTCTTACTTTATCTCAGATATTGTAGTCTTAAATTCAGATAATTTACTTGCTAATTGTTCCACACTTGATAAAATGATATGTTTTGGATTTAGTGCTCCTGTTGATTCAACTGTTAAGATTCTTTCATCATCTTTGTCAGACTCGGTTAATGTTGCAACATTTGATGAATTCCATCGTGCATGTTCAGTTCCTTTGCCTAATCTTGCATGTGCTTCAAATTTTATTGATTGACCTGGTGCAAGAGTAACTATTGGTATGTCATTTGATGTAGGAACTACATTACTATCCTGTGATTTTAAATCTCCAGAAAGAATAGTTCGTGTTTCATCTGAAACTCCTGAATCTAATGTAAGCATAATTTTGTCATTTTCATTATCTGCTTTTGATGATTCTAAATCTGTCTTTAATGGAATTAAACCAACTCTGTGAGCTACACCTTCGTCTGCTAAAACCGATGAATTCTCTAAAACATCTACACTTTCAACAGCATAAATTGGAACGCCATTCAAACAAATTCTTCTCAATGCATTGGCATATTGAAGTGGTACTCCTTTTATCTTTACAGATACTTTTTCATCATTTTCATTGGTAATTTCTAGAGACAAATCTTAATCAAAAAACAGATTGTAGTAATAAAAATGTAGACTTATTTCATCAGAGATAAATACGAATTACTTTGATCCATACAATATGGACAAAGTCACCATTGTAAAATACAGTTATGCGAGCGAAAAATTTGAAATATTAGTAAAGCCTGATCCTGCATTTGATTACAAATTAGGTAAAATTTCTGAAATATCAAAAATTCTAGTTTCTGATGAAATTTACACTGATTCTGGAAAAGGAACACGAGCATCAAATGAATTACTTCTTAAAGTCTTCAAAACAGAAGATACTACAAAAATTGCTGAAATTATGATGCAAAAAGGTGAACTGAATCTTAACACCGAACAAAGAAAAAAAATGACTACAGACAAACGAAAACAAATTATCACTTTCATTGCCAAGACGTATGTTGATCCAAAAACACATCTTCCACATCCTCCATTAAGAATTGAACAAGCAATGATTGACGGTCGTGTCTCTGTAGATCCTTTCAAAAATCCTGATGAACAAATTAAAGATATTGTTGAAAAATTAAGACCTATTATTCCACTTAAGACTGAAAATCTAACTCTTGAAATATCTGTCCCAGCACAATTTGTAGCACAATCTTACACTGTTTTAAAATCAACTGGAAGTCTGAAAAAAGAAGATTGGCAACCAAATGGTTCATTAAAAGCAATACTTGAAATACCCGCTGCCGCAAGACCAAACGTGATAGACAGACTAGGTGCAATTACAAAAGGTACCGCTAACGTTGAGGTACAAAAATGAGTGGCGAAAAGAAACGTCATGTAATTCCCGGTGAAGTAATAACATCTGGTCCTTATAGAGCTGAACAAAATACTATTCAGGTCGGAGATAAAATCGTATCAACTATTGTTGGTTTATCTGATGTACATGATGGTAGTGTTAGAGTAATTCCACTTACTGGTGGTTACATCCCAAAAGATGATGATTTAGTAATTGGAAAAATAGCATCTCATTCTTCGTTATCTTGGACTGCAGACATTAATTCTTGTTATGTTGGAATGCTTCCAGCTAGTGATGTTTTTGGTAGAGATTATTCTTCAAGTGCTGATGATATGACTGCTAAGTTAGCAAAAGGTGATTTAATTGCTGCAAGAATTGTAAATGCTGATATGACTCGTGATCCACTTATTACAATTAGTGGCCGTGAATTGGGTAAGATTGATTCAGGTGAATTAGTAAAAATTTCTCCAAATAAAGTACCACGATTAATTGGTAAACGTGGTTCAATGATACAGATGATTGAGTCATCAACCAATAGTCAAGTTACTATCGGTCAAAATGGATTACTTGTTGTTTCTTCCGAAGATCCAAATGGATTATTAAAGGCGATACAAGCAATTGAATTGATCGAAGAACAAGCACACGTTGCAAATTTAACTGATCAAGTAAATGAAATGTTGGAATCAAAAAGTGAATAAAAATGGGCGGAAGAGACACAGATATTGTATTATTAGATGAAAACGGAATTCGTTGTGACGGACGTAAAGTCAACGAAACCCGAAAAGTTACCATCAAAGCAGGTGTTTTAAAAAATGCTAATGGTTCTGCATACATTGAATTTGGTGATAATAAAATTCTCGTAGGTGTCTACGGTCCTAGAGATGTACATCCAAAACATATGTCTGATACTGACACAGGAATTTTACGATGTAGATATCATATGGCTCCATTTTCTGTAGGAGAGAGAAAAAATCCTGCACCATCAAGAAGAGAAGTTGAAATTAGTAAAGTAATCAAAGAAGCATTAGAACCTGCAGTTATGTTAAAAGAATTTCCTAGAACTGCAGTTGATGTTTTCATGGAAGTATTACAAGCAGATGGTGGTACAAGATGTGCTGCATTAACTGGTGCATCTGTTGCATTAGCTGATGCTGGAATTCCTATGCGTGACTTGGTAGCAGGATGTGCTGCAGGTAAAGCTGCTGATGCAGTAATATTGGATGTAAATAATGAAGAAGACCAAGCAGGTCAAGCAGATCTTCCAATTGGTTACATGCCAAATTTGAAAAAGATCACCTTATTACAATTAGACGGCGTATTGACTCCTGAAGAGTATAAACAATGTATTGAAATTGGAATTGATGGTTGTAATCAAGTCTATGAAATACAGAAAAAAGCTTTACAAGACAAGTTCTTTGCAAGTGGTGAAAAACAATGAGTGACGGCTTAATTATTGATCAATTAAAGAAGAATCAAATTCTTGATTTACTTAAAGAAGGAAAACGTGTTGATGGTCGTCAATTTGATGAACCACGTAAATTAACTATAGACATCGGTGTAATTCCAAAGGCTGAAGGTTCTGCACGTGCAAGATTAGGTGATACTGAAGTTGTAGCCGGAGTAAAAGTTCAACCTGAACGTCCATTTCCAGATACTGGAGATAAAGGAATGCTAATTTGTACTGCAGAAATTTTACCAATTGCACATCCTTCTGCTGAAACTGGTCCACCACAACCACCTGTTGTTGAATTAGCAAGAGTCACTGATAGAGGTATTAGAGAAAGTGGAATGTTGGATATGAAACAACTTGTTTTAGAAAAAGACAAATCTGTAATTGGTGTATTTTGTGATAATGCTGTAACTGATCATGATGGTAATTTGTTTGATGCATGTTCTTATGCATCAACTGCTGCAATCAATTCGTGTAAGATTCCTAAATATGAAATGCAAGATGATGCACCTGTTAAAATTGAAGGTGAATTTACTGAACCTCCTATCACAACATTGCCTGTATCTGTAACAATGGCAAAAATAGATGACTACATTGTGGTTGATCCTACTATTGAAGAATGGGGTATAATGGATGCACGAATTACAATCACATCTAATTCTGATGGAAACGTGGTTGCACTTCAAAAAGGTGGTTCTGATGGATTCACTCAAGAAGAATTAATCAAATGTGCTGAAACATCTGTGAAAGTTGGCAGTCAAATAAGAGAGATTATAAAACAATCAAAACAAAGTGATAATTAGAATGGCAAAAAAACAATCTTCATTAAAAGGACTCGGACCACGATATGGAATTAAAATTCGTAAACAGTTTACTCAAGTTCATCATTTGATGAAGAGTAAAAGAAAATGTCCTGAATGTGGAGGCTCTATAATCCGTGAAGTAGTTGGAATATGGGCATGTAAAAAATGTGGAATAAAAATAGCTGGCACTGCATATGACGTTAAGCTTTAGTGCAAAAATTCAATTTAATTCGGAAAAAGAAAATTCTTCAATTTATCAATCTGTAAACACTGATAATCAATTTTATCCTGAAAATCCTACAAAAACAAAAATTTCTCTTGATAAAGAAATTGTAATTGAACTTGAATCACATCATCTACCTCATTTGCGCGCAAATCTAAATTCAACATTACGCTTGTTACAGGCATCATATGATACCATAAACTCTGTAAAGGTATAATAGAAGAATAATAAATTCTAAATCATGTCAGCAGGACAACAAATGCCTCCTTGGTTACAAGAACAAATTGGAAAAATGCAACAGTCTCAACAAAATTTACAATCAATTATGATGCAAAAGCAACAAGTTGAGATGGAAAATGCAGAATCTGATAGAGCATTAGAAGAACTAAAAAAAGCATCAGACGGTGATCAAGTTTTCAAATATGCCGGTTCAATTCTTATAAAATCTGATAAAAAATCTTTGATAGATGAATTAGAAGAGAAAAAAGAATTATCTAAAACAAAATCTACTGTTTTAGCAAAACAAGAAGAACGACTCAAAACAAGTTTACAGGAGCAAGAACAAAAAATCCAAGAAATGTTGAAAAACCCAAACCCTCCTAGTAATGACAAACCTTCATCATAGTACCTTAACAAATTTTAACATAGACTGAATTAGATAATTGTGAAGATTGAAGAACTACGAATTATAGTTGACGAACGAGAAAAAAAGAGTGGTATTCCAAAACTTTTGTCTGCCATTGGAGTAAAAACTGAAATTAAAACCCTCCCAATAGGTGATTATATTGTTGCTCCAGAAACAATAGTTGAGAGAAAAACAATCAGTGACTTGCTTTCTTCCATATTTGATGGTCGATTATTTGATCAATGTAGTAGATTAACTGAACACTATCAACATCCAATTTTATTAGTGGAAGGAAATGTGGATGAAATTGAAGAGTTAACTGATAATCCATTGATATTCTATGGTGCGTTATCTACTGTTGCATTAGAATTTAAAATTCCAGTTATTCCTACTCCTAGTGCAACACATACTGCTAAACTCTTAGTGTCTCTTTCTACAAGAAAAGAGCTAACAAAAGGACCTTTTCTTAAAAAAATTAAAAAATCAAATAATATAGAAAAACAACAACTTTCTGTTTTATGCAGTCTTCCTGGAGTGGCTGAAAAATCAGCAATTCGTTTATTAGAAAAATTTGGAACTCCACTTGAAGTATTATGTGCATCTACAACTGAACTTGCAAAAACTCCTGGATTAGGTGAAGCAAAAGCTAAAAAATTAAAAAAATGTTACAAAATAAAAACAAAAATTTTAAAAAGTCATCACAAAAAACCTTGCATGAATCTTAGATTGATTTTTTAATTAATTTTCTATTTAATTTACTTCCACATATGGGACATTCTTTTTCTTTTGAAAATTCTTTTCCACACATTGAGCAATAGCTAATCCATTTTCCAACTGTATTGATTCCTTTAGTCATAAGTGATGATGTTTGAATTTTTAGATGTTTTGCAACATTTGTAACTGCAAAATCATCTGTAATCAATTCACTTTCATTTTCTAATGCTAATGCAATAATTGACACATCTTGTTTAGAAATTGTCGTATTATCTCCTGTTTTTATTGAAACCTCTTTTACAATATTGATATTTTTTTCATTTGGATCTCTAATTTGAAGTCTATTTGTTTGTTGTAACATTTCAAGAGCACCTTGTTTCGCTTTGATATGTTGTACTTCTTCATACACAATACTAGTTGTCATAAAAGAATCATTAGAAACAAAAGGTATTCCTGCATAAAATGCAGTAGCATCTAAAATTTTAAAAACCAAGTTTATTCATTTGTCTTAGACCTTTTTTCTTTAATCTAACAAAAACTGCTTGCTTTTTGAATTTTTTAATTGTAATTTTTTGATCAAATTCTGATGATTTTATCATCTGTGCATCCATTACTATATTACAATCATGCGAACAATTTATCTCAATTTTCTCATCTGGTACTACAATTGATGGTAATCTGTGTACTGGTGCAACTGGTGTAATAATCAATACATCTAAACTCTCATGTAATAATGGACCTCCAATTGAAAAAGAATGCCCTGTTGAACCACTCGGTGTTGAAATTATCACTCCATCCATTTTCTGTTTCACTGTATCATTTTGAAATTTTATTTCAAATTCTGCTGTTTTTGTTAAATTTTTACGATTAACATAAACTTCATTTAATGCTGGTGCAAATTCTTCACCGTTACATGATGCAGCAACTCTTGTTCTTTTATCTAACCAAATCTGATCTTTCCCAATTGCAGTAATTGCATCATCAAAATCATCAAGTGTTATCTCTGAAAGAATTCCACGATTCCCTCCAACATTTATTGTTAAAATTGGAGTTTCATTTCGAAGATTTCTAAATGTTCGTAATGTTGTTCCGTCTCCTCCTAATGTAATTGCCAAATCTAATTTAATTTTTGACAATTCTTCAAGGGATTCAACTTTTTCTGCACCTGATACATTGACAGGTGCTATTGTGTAAACTTTGATCTTTTTTGTGATTAGTTTTTTTGAAATCATTTCTGCAGCATCTTCTGAAATCTTTGATCCAAATTTACTCACTATTGCGACTTTGTTTAGTTTCAAGCAGTCTCTTCACCTTATATCGTATTTAAAAATGATATTGCCTTATTCATGAATGATTATTCAGTTTTTGAGAAATTTTTTCAAAATTTACTAGATAACGTTTTTAAATAAATAAACTTGATTCAAGGTAAATGTCTCTGTTACTCAAAGATCGAGTTTACACTATGGAATCAGCTACTGTAAAAAGAGGTGTATATCCATTACACGGATTTAAACTAGGATTGTATCGTTTACCTTTCAAATTAGACGATCCATTAGAAATTAAATCAATTCATGATGGTTTGAAAAAAGCATTTGAAATGGAAATTTTTGCAGATAGAATTTTTGCTACATACAATTGGTCTGAAGAAAACATGTCTGATCAATTTGCAAAAGGATATGAAAAAGTTGATTTGAATGTTACAGTTGAAATTGTAACTGGTGATGTTGTTGATATAATTTATCAAATTTGGCCTATTGAAAAATTTGGTGATCCACATTGGCTAAAAGATTATAGAAAAAAGGCTGATCACTTTGCAAAAATGGTAACTGATACTATTTTACGTAATACAATACTTGAAGAAAAATTCCGCGCAGCATTAATTAAAACTGAAAAAATTTCTGAAAAAGAATCAATCAAACGTTTAGAAGAATTAACACCGTTAGCAATGATTGTTCTTAATGCAAAACCAAAACCAAAAGTTGCTTCTGAAGAAGAAATAGAAGAACTTGATGAATCATCTGTTGAAGTCTTAGATGGTGCAAAACCTGGTCCAATTGATGTTGATTACAAATCAAAAATGAAACAATCTCCATCATTTGAAGCTGAAAGTGGATATGAGATTAAAACTTGGGGTAGAGTTGGAACTGAAAACAAAACTCTTGGTGTTTGGGGAGAATTTGTTTCTGTAGATTTTGATATTTGTGTAGCTGATGGTGCATGTATTGATGCATGTCCTGTAGGTGTTTACGAATGGGGTGATTTTTCAGGACACCCTGCATCTGAAAAGAAACCATTGATGTCAAAAGAACCTGATTGTATATTCTGTCTTGCATGTGAGGGTGTTTGTCCACCAAAAGCCATCAAAATCTTTGAACAAAAGTAATTTTTTTAATTTCAGATATATAGCACCGATACAAGTTTCAAAGTGGTAACATTGGAAGGTAATCCATTCACTCAATTTGTATTTCAAATCTTCATATTTTGTGCAATTTTGATTATTGGCTATACTTGTAATTTCTATTATCTCGCCTTTTTATCAAGTCGTCGAAAGGAGGATAATTCTATAATTGAGGTTGGCGAACCAACAATTACCATTCAATTACCAATCTATAATGAAAAATATGTTGCGACAAGACTAGTTGATGCAATATGCCAACAAGATTATCCTAAAGACAAAATGCGAATCATGGTGTTAGATGATTCAGATGATGATACTGTTGAAACAATGTCAAACACTGTAAAAAAATATCAAAGTTTAGGATTTGATATTGAACATGTTCGTAGAGGAACACGAACTGGATACAAGGCTGGTGCTTTAAAACACGCAATGAAATCTACTAAAAGTGAATTTGTTGCAATTTTCGATGCAGATTTCATTCCGCCAGATTGGTATCTAAAAAAAGCAATGTCTCATTTTACAAGCTCAAACATTGGTCTTGTTCAATGTAGGTGGGGACATATCAATGAAAACTATTCTGCTCTTACACAAGCTCAAGCACTAAATTTAGATTTTCATTTCTTAGTAGAACAAAAAGCAAAAAGCAACTCTAATCTATTTATGAATTTTAATGGAACTGCTGGTATTTGGAGAAAAGAATGCATTGATGATGCAGGTGGTTGGCATACTGCAACTCTTGTTGAAGATCTAGATCTTAGTTATAGGGCACAAATGAAAGGCTGGAAATGTTTATTCTTACCTGATATAGTAGTTGATGCTGAACTTCCAGTTCAAATGAATGGTGCAAAAAGACAGCAATTTCGTTGGGCTAAAGGTTCTATACAGTGTGCTGTAAAATTACTTGGAGATATTTTAGTTAAAAGAAAAATAGCATTTGATACAAAACTCCAAGCATTTATTCAACTTACTAGACATATTGTTTTTCCATTAATGTTAATACAATTTATCACTCTTCCAATACTTCTTGCATCTGAAGTAAATCTCTACATTGTTAGCTTCTTACCTGCATTAACTCTTGCAACATATCTTGCTATGGGCCCTGGAGCATATCTACTTGTTATTCATAAAATGTACAAAAATGATTGGAAAGCCAAAGCAAAAGTGCTGCCGTATCTTCTTGTTTATTCAATTGGAATGTCTGTAAATAACACTGTGGCAGTATTTGATGGTGTATTTGGAAAAAAGAATGAATTTCTTAGAACTCCAAAGTATGGAATTGTCAAAAATGATGATGACTGGAGAGATAAAGCATACAATTTGCCATTCTCAAAAACCACTTTACTTGAAATGTTCTTTGCTGTTTATGGAATACTTGGAATATTCATAGCAATATTTTCAAACAATCCAATCTTCGTGCCTATCATTGCTTTACAGGCAGTTGGATTCTTTTACATCTCATGGCTCAGTTTCTCACATACAAGATATAAAAGACCACGATCTATGAAACATAAAATAACAAAGGAAGAAAAAATGGCTAATCGTTTCTATAAACTTGCACTTGGTGGAATTTTTGCAATAATCGTAATTGGTGGTTACATGGCATTTACCGGTTATGCCAATGATGTATACCCGCTAGATCAATCTGTTGGCTTCTTAGATAGAATTGTAGCAACATCAGATCCTCAATCAATCATTGCTGATATTAATTCAATCCAAGCAAATTTACCTGCAACTGGAAACCCTGTATGGATTTTCCCAACTGATTCTACTAACTTTGCAAGAATCCAAGGTGATCTTGATACTATGTTAATCAGTGCAGAAAAAATTGCCGCAGTACCTACAGATAGTGCTGCATATCATACTGGAATGTTGGATATTAACAGTCGTGCTGTACTTATTCAAGAAAATATTGCTGATGCTATTCCCTACATGTATGTCAGTTTTTCGAATATAATTTTTAGTTCTATTTGGATTGCAGCAATATTAGGAATATTTGCAGTTCTCAACAAGAAGAAACAAAAAATGCAAGAATATGATGTTTCACAAGATGTTTAAGAAATATTCAATTCACTTCTAATTTCATCAACTGCACGAATTCCAAAAATATCTCTAACCTGTGGAATTCTGATTGCTTCTTTCAACAATTCTTTCCCCAAATTATCCATTAGTATGGAAAATACTTCTGAAAATCTTAACTCCCATCTATCTGCACAGTCAAAAATTTTACCTACTGCCCATTGTCTAACTTCACGTGGTAAAGGAATTTTATCGTCTGTTTCAATTGAGAGTTTATCAAATAAATTAATTAATTCAGTTGTCTGAGTTGCCATTTTCTCAACATCTTTAATGTCTCCATACTTTGATTCAGCTTGCATTCTTATGCTTGATTGATATTCATTTAATTTCAGAATCGCCATAACCTCTTTTGAACTATCATCTGAAGCCTTATTCGTGACTCCTTTCACACCGTGTAATTCTTGTATAACTTTGTCAGTTTTTTGATGGAATTCTGAGGCAATTTTGTCTGAATGATCAATCATATTTGAAATATTTGATATCTTTTCTTCAATTTCAGATTTGAATGTCTTCATTCCATCTCCTATCAATGAGGAAATTTTTGGATTTGAAACTATGCCGCCAATTTCATTTTTCAGATTAGACATATCTTTTCCTATATCGCCTGTTCTGTTGGTGATTGATTTGATGCTCTCTCTCAATTCTTCAATCTGTGATGAAATATTTCCTTCTGTTTTTGCAGGTACTTCATCCATTTTCTCTTTTACTTCATCTACTCTATTTGCAATCTTCATAATCATCTTAGAGTTATTCTTTATGGATTCTTTACTCTCTGAAATTGTTCTCATTATCTCATCAGTTTTTGGCATATTACCAATTTTTTTATCGATATCTTCTGTTTGCTTATTTAATTTTGTAATGAACTTTTCATGTACTCTTACTTGATTTAATCCAGAAAATAATTTCTGTGTATCTTCTTCTATAATGTTAATCTGTTTTGCTTGTTTTTGCATCTGTGACATTGCTACATTTAATGATTCCATCATGTCGCTCATTGAAACTAGAATTCTTTGATTTTCTTTGAAGATTTTGGCCATTCCTTTGATTTCTTTTGATAATATTTTTGTTGATTCTGAAACTGCATTTACTTTATTGAATAGTTGTGCTGGACTTGGGTCTCTTTTTGTTTTGACAGGTTGTTTTTTTATAATCTTTCTCACTGTCATTACATCTGAAGTTACATTGCTGGTTTAAAAAGTGCGGTATGAAAAAAGAAAAACGAGCAGGATTATTTGTTGATAATCTCTGGGTCATGTAATAACTGATGAAATGTTTTCTCAGCTAATCCATTTTGGCTTTCAATAAAACCTCTGTTACAATATTCGCATTGTATCATGTATACCGTATGGTACGGTACGATATATAACGAAGGTTCTACTGAAATAACCATTTCTGGTCAGATACCCCAGAGCTTATTTCTTCATAAATCAGACACTCTGATCATCATCCCAGATAATATAGTGAAAAATTTGTTAAAATAAAGCCGTATCCTGAAAATCGTTTTAAATTCACTATAACACTATAGATAGATGCAAAACATTTTCCTTCAGTTAGGTAGTGGAGATGGTCAAAGCTCTATAGAAGGAGGAATTTGGAGTCTGGTTGATAAAATCAATCCTTTACAGATGCCTCATGATACTTTTGTAACTGACTTGGCAGTGATAATGATTCTTGCAGGAATTGTCACTCTTGCATTCTTTAAGATTCGACAACCACTAATCATTGGATACCTGTTTGCAGGGATGTTAATTGGTCCACTCTCTCCTCTTTGGACATCATTTCTTCCTGAAAGCGGGACTGTTGAAACTGGTGATGCAGTAGGAATACTTTCTGATATTGCAGCCCTTAACGTTTTTGCTGAAATCGGTGTCATTTTACTTTTGTTTGTAATTGGAATAGAATTTCCATTTGCAAAAATACGTTCTATTGGAAAAGTTTCAATTTTAGTAGGATCACTTGGCTTGTTCCTAACTTTGATAGCTGTATTTTATGCATGTACTTTACTTGGTTTGGGATTCATGGATTCATTATTCTTGGCTGCTGCATTATCTATTAGCAGTACTGCAATAATTGTAAAGGTTTTAGAGGAAACTGGGAAGATCAAAAAAGAATCCTCTATTCTTGTTTTGGGAATATTAATTGTTGAAGACGTAATTGCTGTAATCCTAATTGCATCATTAGAATCAATTGCATTGGCTGGCACTGTATCTATTGAAGGTGCAATTGCTGTTGTAGTTGTTGCTACTGTTTTGATCGTTGGAACATTTACTGTAGGAATACGTACAATACCAAAATTAATAGATAAAGTTGCAAGTGCTGAAAATCGAGAAATTTTATTACTTAGTGTATTGGGTGTGTGTTTTGGATATGCATTATTGGCAAATATCGTAGGATTGTCTGTTGCAATTGGTGCATTTCTTGCAGGTGTACTTGTAGCTGAATCAAAATCTGCAGAAGTTTCTAAAATTTTATCCAGTCCTATAAAAGACATGTTTGTTGCAATTTTCTTTGTTTCAGTAGGTGCTTTAATGGATGTAAGTCAATTAGAAAATTACATTTTCATTGCAATAGCACTCATTGCTGTAGCACTAGGCATGAAACTAGGAGGAAATCTATTAGGAAATCTAATGTTGAAACAGTCAAAACCAAAGGCGCTTCGTTCAGCTTTTACTCTTGCAGCTCCAAGAGGAGAATTCTCAATTGTAATAATCAAGGTTGGTGTTGATGCTGGGGTTGTCAGTGCATTTTTGTTCCCATTGATAGGGGTAATTGCAATAATAACTGCATTTATCACGCCATTTTTGGTAAAAGCTGGTGATTTTGTAATCCCAAAACTATCTAGGAAATAAATTGTCAAACAACGAATTAAATGAATTATTGAAAAATTCTCATAAAGATCTTTCCGTTGAAGATTTTGAAGGAAAGAATGTTTCATGTATTGGATTTGAAGGTCAAAAGTTTGATGATATGTTAAATAAAGTTGCAGGTAAACCATTGTCTGTAGATACAAATCTAAATATTTTACAAGATGGATTGGGACATGTTTTTGTTGAAATGTTGCTTACATTTTCAGAAGGTGGAATAAATGAAAAAATCTTAATTAATGCAAATGAAAATCTTGAATTTTTTGAATCACTTGCTAAAAACACAATGCTTGCCATCGCTTCTACAGATCATCCTGAAAAAATTTTTATGATTCAATTGCCAAAACCTGAAAAAACTAATGAGGCATTAGAAATAATAAAAAATGGATTATCAAATACTCCTACAAAAAAATAAAATCTCTCTTAATTATGTTGAAAATTCTTAAATCAACTAATCTGTATCTTATTGTATGAAGATTGTTCAATTATCTGATATCCACTTTGGGGCACAATTTCGTGATGATATTTTCAATCAAGTTATTGATGAGGTAAACGAGTTATCTCCTGATGCTGTAATAATTACTGGTGATTTGACCAATGAGGGTCTTAAAGAAGAATATGAAGGTTGTAAAGAATTAATTTCAAAAATTAATGTTAAAAAAATCATATGTGTCAGTGGAAATCATGATTATAGAAACACTGGATATTTACATTTTAAGAAATACTTTCCATTTCAAACAATTAATGAATTAGATGATAATGTTGTTGTAGTCACACTTGGAACTGCTAGACCAGACCGTGATGAAGGTGAAGTTGGATACAGACAAACATTATGGCTTGAAAGAACCATGAAGAAATATGAAAATAAAGTAACGATTCTTGCAATGCATCATCATTTGATAGGTATACCTGATACTGGTTCGGATAGATTAACAATTATTGATGCTGGAGATGTCTTACGTGCAACATTAGATTCTAAAGTAAATCTAGTATTGTGTGGTCACAAACATAGGCCTTGGATGTGGGATTTTAGCAATTTACTAATTGCTAATGCTGGAACAACATCATCTAAACGTGTAAGAGGATTTTTTGAAAATAGCTATAACATTATCACCGTACAAGATGGAAAAATACAAGTTGATCTTAAAGTTATAGGCGGAAAAAGAACTCCTTTACAGGATATTACAAATAATTATGCTAGATTTGAAGATGATTAAATTGAAAATTTTTCAAATATTTCTTACAGCAATCACAATTTCTGTCTTATTATTTTTTATTCCATTTGAATCACATTCTGATAAAATAAATGATTGGTGGGGTGTACCAGAATACCAAAGAGGTATTCCTTCAGATGATAGTTTTATTTCTAAATTTAATTTCATTTCTGTAACTACACATTATCAAATTAGAGATAATTCTGGTGGATTGATTTGCATAGTTCAATCTGATAATGTACAAATCTATGATTCTAAAGTTACTTTTGATTATCTTTCTAGTCATCCATTGCGTACAACATTCGAAAATAATGGTGAAATAATTAATTATGTACCAATAAAAGAATCTTGGAATGTTGGTGAAGGTGACACATTTCTTTCAGCATTAAAAACCACAATGTTTGATCCTGTTGAAGAATTAGAACTATACTCTTTCTTTGCTACTACTAATGGATGTGCAGTTCAACCTGGTGATAAGGTAACTGTAATCTGGGAAATTATTTATAACTAAATCTTTTATTTTTTTGAAAATAAAGTAGATAACCCTATGGCAAAAAATACAACAAGAGGGACGTATCTGTATGGATATACAAAATAGTAGTCTGTTATCATTTCTAATACTGGTGTAACCAAAATTGTACCACAAATTAACACAATTATTGAAATTGAATTTTTAGATCCATTTCTAGCTTTTAGAAACAATCCTACAGAAACAGGCAATAAAAATAATAATAATAATACATCAAATCGAAGATTAGATGCTAATGTGGTAAATCCAATCCAAAATTCTGATGTATCTATGTCTACTACATTGCTATAAACTGCATCTGAATATTGAAAAACCATTAAAC
>CABXGK010000007.1 GCA_902511735.1 uncultured marine group I thaumarchaeote | reverse complement strand
AAGAAGAGAAATTTTTGATTGTATGGACTACAATGCCGTTTACACTTGTAACAGATGCAATGGTAGGTGTAAATCCAAAAGAAGAATATGTTGAAGTCCTAGTAGATGGAGAAACATGGATTGTGGGCAAAACACGTTTAGAAGAATTCATGACAGAAGTAAAAATTGAAAAATATGAAATCAAAAAAACATTTTTGGGAAGTGAGATGGAAGGTAAAAAATACATCCATCCATTATTAGATGAAATACCAAAATTAGAAGAAATTTCAAAGCAAGAAAATTATCACGTAACAGTTGCAGAAAACTTTGTAGATGTTAATGCAGGTAGTGGATTAGTTCATTTATCTCCAGCAAACGGTGAAGAAGACAATAACATTGCAATGAAGCGTGGCGTAACAGTTTTCTGCCCAATCGATGATGAAGTGAAATTTACAGAAGATGCAGGAAAATATGCAGGACTTTTTGTTAGAGATGCAGATGAAAAATTAGTCCAATCAATAAAAGACAAAAATGCTCTAGTAAAAATTGGCAAAATCAAGCACAAATATCCATTATGTTGGCGTTGTAATCACGGCTTAGTATGGCTTGCACGTAGAGAATATTTTTACATGCTAGACAAACTCGGAGATAAAGCAATCAAGGCAGCTGAAGATGTAGAATACTTTTTTGACCAACCAAAAAATAGATTCTTAGAAATTATTAAAGAAAAACATCCATGGTGTATTTCACGAGAAAGGTTTTGGGGATGTCCAATACCAGTTTGGAAATGTGATGAATGTGGAAACATAGAGAGATTGTTTTCAAGAAAAGAAATTGTTGAAACTGCAATTGAATTACCAGATGGTGAAAATTTTGAGCTACATAGACCATGGATTGATAAAATTAAGGTAAAATGTAAAAAATGTAGTGCAACTATGCAAAGAGAAGAATTTGTGCTCGATACATGGCACAATAGTGGGGCTGCACCAATAGCATCATTAGATGAGACTACATACAAAGAAAAAATTCCAGCACCATTCTTTACAGAAGGTATAGACCAAACAAGAGGATGGGCATATACACTTTTGATTGAGAATGTAATATACAATAATGCATCAGTGTCACCATACAAATCATTTCTATTTCAAGGACATGTTTTAGATGAAAATGGAAATAAGATGAGCAAGAGTAAAGGAAATGTACTTGAGGCAAAAGAGCTTTTAGAAAAATATCCTGTAGATCTTGTTCGATTTTATTTTATGTGGAAAGCAAGTCCAATTGAACCATTAAACTTTAGTACAAAAGAACTAATGTCAAGACCTTATCAAGTGATCAGTACACTATATCACTTACATACATTTTACAAACAAAATAGTGAATATGATAAATTCAATTTGAAAGAATCGACTATTGAATGGGCAAAGAAAAATAATTTGCTAACACCTCCAGATGTCTGGTTGTTATCAAAACTTCAAAGAATGATTGAAAGAACTACAGAAACAAATGATTCATGTAGATTTCATGAATCTGCAAAATCAATTGAAGACTTTTTGATAAATTCTCTAAGCCAAATCTACATTCCAATAATCAAATCAGAGTTATGGGATGAAGATGATTCAAAGAAGGATAGACGCTTTACAATTTACGCAATTCTTGCAAAAACTTTGAAAACAATTAACATATTGATTCATCCATTTGCACCGTTTACCTCACAATATCTCTACAAAGCAATATTTTCTGAGAAAGAAAATATTTTACTTGAATCATGGCCAAAAATAGATTCATCATTAATTGATGAAAAAGTTGAAACCGCATTTGACTTACTCAAAGAAACAGTTTCTGTTACATCAGCTGCAAGAATGAAAGGCAAGTTAAAAAGAAGATGGCCATTGAATCAAGCACTGATTTGTGTAAACAAAGGAGAAAAACAAGTTTTAGAATCACTATCTGAACTTGTAAAATCACAAATGAATATACAGAATTATGAAATTTTTGAGATTGATAATTCTGAAGGTATGAAACAATATCTAGAACTAAAAGAAAAAGGATTGCCCGTTGTGCCTAAAATAGAGTTAGAAAGAAGCGCAATTGGTCCAAAAGCTAAACAAGACATGGGAAAACTATTGAAAATATTTTCAGAAACAGACCCCGAATCAATAATTAACGAATTAAAAAATAACAACAGTTACACATTTCAAATTGGAGAAAATTCAGTTGTGTTAGATAAAGAAGATTTTATCGTAGACTTTGAAGTTAATGAAAAATATCAGTTTGCAAAAAGACAGAATCTAATTGTTATAATTTCATTAGAAAGAGATAATGAAATGATGTCAAAAGGATTGATAAAGGATTTAGCAAGACGAATTCAAACCTTGAGAAAAGAAAAAGGATTCAATCCTACAGATATTTTGGAGAGAGCATCAATTTTAGAATTAGACGAGGAATCACTAAATTTGATTAAAGACAAAACTGAAGAAATTACATTTCTAGTTAGAGTCAAAAATGTGGATTTTACAGAATCGTGTAAAAATTACAAGGATGACGATATAGACGGGCTAAAAATTAGGATCGCAGTCGAGTGATTTTACAAAAGCTTGACTATTTGTTTAGTTAACAAGTACCTACGAGGCTTAAATAGAAAAATCGTCATAGTAGGGCATGGGGAAGCAGATTAGTCTAGACACATGGTCAGTTCACCATTTAGAAGAATTATTGGTAAAAGCTACAAATTTCATCAGTCAGACAAATACACCAATTGTTTTGTACAGAGAAACACTTGAAGAAAAAGAAGATGTTTTTGAAGAAATTGTTTGTACATTAACCCCAGAGCATGTTATTGAACAAGTGATTGTTTCTGGAGGAATGGTAATTCCAGAGATAAAACAACAATTAGTATTTTCTACAGAAGAATTTCCAAATAGACTCTTAAAAAAGAGTAAAGAACTTTTTGGACAAGTAGTAGATTTGTTAGAAGACAAATTTGAATAGCTAATAGATTATAAAGTCCATCTCTAGACTGGACTTATGCGCCTTTTAGAATACCAAGCAAAAGAGCTTTTCAAAGAATTTGGTATTAAAACTCCACCTAGTGTTTCATCAAAAGACATTGAAAAAGGAAGAAAAGATGCCAAAGAGCTAGGATATCCTTTTGTCATCAAAGTTCAGGTCCCAGTTGGAGGAAGAGGAAAGGCAGGTGGAATTCAAAAATGTAGCAGTGATGATGAATTTGAACTAAAATATCCTCAATTACTAAACATGTCAATAAAAGGTGAAAAAACTCGTGCCATATTACTTGAGAAAATGGCAGATATTGAAAAAGAGTTGTACCTATCGTTGTTTTTGAATAGAAGTAAAAGATGTTACACAATCATAGCTTCATCCGAAGGAGGAGTAGAAATAGAATCAGTAAAAAATCAAACAATTCGTGAAGTTGGACTTGGAGATGTAGATTCACAGATTGCAAAAGAAGTTGCAAATGAGATTGGACTAAAAGATTCACAAGAAGAACAATTTGTAGAAATGTTACAAAAACTATCAAAATTAACTATTGAAAAAGAAGCAGAATTAGCAGAAATTAACCCACTTGCAATACTAAAAGATGGAACACTAATTGCACTTGATGGTAAAGTGATGACAGATGATAATTCAAACTTTAGACATGATGAATTACAAAAATATCAAGAAAAATCAGATTTAGAAGAACAAGCAGAAAAAAGTGGATTTTCACTTGTTGAACTTGACGGAAATATTGCAGTTATAGGAAATGGTGCAGGATTAGTAATGTCAACATTTGATCTTGTTACAGATAACGGTGGAAAACCAGCAACATTTCTAGATGTTGGAGGAGGCGCCACAACAGAGTCAGTGTATGAAGCATTAACGCTAATTAGTAAAATGAGTAGAGTTAAAGGCATTCTAGTAAATCTTTACGGAGGAATTGTCAAAACAACAACAGTTGCAGAAGCTTTCATTCAAGCATATAATAATAATTTAATTGATCTTCCAGTTTTTGCAAGATTAATGGGAACAGAATCAGACAAAGCAAAAGAAATGTTGAAAGATACAAAAACCAAAATGTTTGATTCAATTGAAGAAGCAATTAACGGAGTAGTGATGGAGGCAAACAAATGACAGACATTTATGAACTTCTTCGTGGTGCAAAAGATGCAGATGGTAATTATCAAAAACAACCAGTAATTGTACAAGGAATAACAGGCAAGTATGGTTCAGCTCATGCAAAATTAATGTTAGAATATGGAACAAATATTGTAGCAGGAGTTACACCTGGAAAAGCAGGACAAAAATTTGAAGACAAAATTCCAGTTTATGATTCAGTGAAAGATGCAGTTGATGCAACAGGAGCAAAAATATCAATAGTATTTGTTCCAGCAAAATTCTTCTTAGATGCTGCAAAGGATGCATTAAATTCAGGAATAAAACTACTAGTTGCCATTCCAGAGCATGTTCCAATTAGAGATACAATGGAGGTAATCGAACTAGCAAAGCAAAAAGACGCAATAATGATTGGACCAAACACTCCAGGAGTAATTGTTCCAGGATTAATCAAGGTAGGAATCATGCCTGCAAGTCCATTTTCATCTGGAAGAGTGGCAGTATTATCAAAAAGTGGAACATTACTTTATGAGATTTCAAATAATCTAACTAGCGCAGGTTTTGGTCAAAACATCACAATAGGAATAGGTGGTGACCCAGTAAATGGAACACGAATGATTGATGCATTTGATATGATAAAAGATGATCCTGAACTTGATGGAATGGTAGTAGTTGGAGAGATTGGGGGAGAAGCAGAAGAAGTGTTAGCCCAACATATTATCGACATAGGCTTCAAAAAACCGGTGGTAGGATATATTGCAGGAAGACAGGCGCCAAAAGAAAAACGCATGGGACATGCAGGCGCCATAGTCATGGGAACATATGGTTCTGCAGAATCAAAGATATCCATGTTTGCAAAGGCAAACATACCAGTTGCAAAGAGACCAGGCGAGGTAGCAGTACTCTTGGCTGGAAAAATGAATAGCTAATAGAATAAATAACAGATTTTTGACGAATTACTATGCCAGTTGCAGATCCACTAAAGAAGCAAATTGCACAAAAAGCAAGACTTCATATGAAAATTTGTATTTCATGTGGCGCAAGATTAGACATGAGTGCTACAAGATGTAGAAAATGCAGAAGTACTCAACTAAGATTGAAAAACAGAGCACTGGGAATTAAAAAGTAGTTAATTTTTCTTAAACAATCCAGACAATTTAGATGCCCAATTAGATGGAATTACACCACTACTTCCTTCTAAACCATCTAAAAATTCGTATGTCATTTCTTGTCCTCCAAACCCAATTAGTTTTCTAGTTTTAAGATCATCTAAAAAGAATTCTTTTCCATTTTCAAGTTTTAGTATTGCATCATCACTAATGTCAAACCCAGAGCCTTTATCATAGAAACGTATCATACCACCTTCTTTTAATTCAAAAAATACATCATAACTAACCTTAGGTCCAAAGACAGAGATTTTCTTTCCTTTTACAATTACATTATCAATCAAATTTAGTACCAACACCTCTTGGGCATCCAATGATACAGTTTCACGTACGTCACCTGCAATTATTTTTCCATTTGGAGCCTCCAATTTGGTAAAGTGCTCTTTTATTATGGACATTCCAACACGACCGGTTGGATGTGGCACTTGTTGTCTTATTCCATTAACATTACCACAAATAATATCACCATTATCTACAATAATGTGAGAACCATTTTCAATATTATAGCCATTTTCTAAAGGATCCATTAACTTGAAGGTTCCTTGTGTTAGATGAATTAGAGTTTTTGAAATATCAGTATCCAAAAAATAGGGGCTTGTCATGCTACCCCACATGAACACATGATTGGAATGCAAGATTTTTCCTGCCCAAAATTTTCCTTTAATTGATAACGCACCAGTTGGTTTTCTTTCAATTTCAATTTGTCCTAATTCATTTGAACCAAATAATTTAATTCCCGTTACATCAGATCTGTTTAGTGCATCAATCCATTCTTGTGCAACTTTGATTTCTCTTGCAACATCATTTGATAGTAATGTGTTTTGACGTAGACGTTCTTCTTCATCTGTGCCCCAAAAGAATTTGGATTTACGTTGTTTTTCATCTAACGAGTCAGGAAATTTTTTTCCAGATTTAAGATCTTCAAATGCTTGTTTAATTATGATAAATTCTTCATCCTGACCTCCTCTGTCAGCATGATGAGTTAATGCGAGATTTCTAAATGCACTTCGAATTTCATTTCTAGATGCATTTTCAGGTACACCTAAAATTTCATAATTACTTTTCACCATAATATCACTTAGTCCATAGAATATCTATATTTTATGTAATTTTTTAGAGGAACTTTGTATAAATGAAAAATAATGCAAAGCCGGTTAAAAATATAATTCCAGATATGCTAAGACCTTTTACATATATCGAAGGTTGTGATTCTTTTGGGAAAAATTTACCAATTACCAATTTGTGATTTAATACTGCAATTATCGGTGCAACAAGAAAAGACAAGGTAGTTGCAAAATCAACTAATTCTTTTAGTTTATCTCCAAATTGCATAACAATTAGAATTGCACCAATTGCAAGTATGCAAACTATTGCAACATATGATTTTCTAGAATCTTCAGATTCACTGTTTCTTAATAATTGAATAATTTTTTGAAATGAACGAGAATAGCCATCAAAAACAGCAAGAATTGTTCCAAACATTACACTAAATGCAGATGCTGCAATTATGATATAGCTCCACTGACCAATTGTGTCGGCAAACATTGTAACTATTTTATGCGCAAATAAAGAATTGTTATTCGGCAGAGAATCACCAGACCCAAAGAAAACTAACGTCCCCAATCCAAGAAAGAATATTGCCATTAGAGATGTAACAAAATAACCAATCCTAAATTCAGTGAGAGTTTCTTTTAGTTTTGGTTTAAAACCTGTCTGTTTTATACGCGCAAGCGTCCATAAACTATTCCAGCTAGAAAGATCAATTGCAGTAGGCATCCATCCCATTAATGCAATTAAGAAAAATATTCCAGAGTCATCCCACAATTCACGAGGTAAGAAGTTTTCAGATTGTTCAACAGGCCCATTTACAAATGCCAAGACAAATGCGACAGCAGTAGAAATAATTAATACAAATCCAATTACCTTAATTATTCCATCCAGGGTTCCAAATTTTCCAACACATAAAATTAATCCACAAACTGTAAATAAAATAACCATCGTCCATATTCCAAGAAATTCAATTTGGAATAAATTTTCAAAAAATCCAGCAGTTACAAAACCTACAGCGGCAGTTACAAAAAACATTGAACCCAAAGTGATTCCCAGATATAAAATGAGAAATTTTCGTCCTAGTTTTTCATATCCATCAATAATACTTGTGCCTGTAACATTTGCATATCTTGAACCATGTTCAAAAAACGGATACTTGAGTACGTTTGCCAAAATTACAAAACCTAAAATCATGAAACCGAATTCAGCACCTGCACGAGTTGATTGTACAAGATGAGATACACCAATTGCAGTGCAAGCAAAAAGTATTCCAGGGCCAAACGTTTTCCTATATCTATACAAAAGATCAGACATATCTAGAATTTTGATATTAATTACTTAAAGTATGAGTTAATTTTTTCGTTCTTTTATTCTGCGTTCCATTCGAAGTTTTCCCTCATCAAAACGTTTTTGATCCTCAGGATTGTCAATACATAATGTTGGAACAGGAGTTGGTTTGCCATCATCACCTAATGCAACAAATGTTACATATGCATTTCCAGTGTGAACACGAGTACCTTTTGCAATATCTTCAGCTTCAACATTTACTTCAATTTCCATAGATGATTTTTGAACGTAATTTACACGTGCGTTCACAAATAAAACATTTCCAACAAATACAGGTTTTAAGAAACTTATCTTATCCATACTAACAGTTACCGCATTTGTTTGGCTGTAACGTTGTGCTACAATTCCTGCAACCATGTCTATATGTTTTAAAATTGCACCACCAAAAACATTTCCTGCAGGATTTGCATCCGAAGGGAACATTCTGATAATTACTTCAGCTTTTGAATCATTAGGAGTTTTTTCCATTTTTATTTTATAGAATTAGTTATGGTTAAAGCTTCTTTTTCTAAGCTAGAACTAATTCTAACCATAAATTAAACAGTGTTCACAATCACAACTAGGTTGTTCTTTTGACTTGAAAAGACATTTTTTGTGTTGTCCTGCTTGACACTGAACACAAATTTTTTCCAAGTTATCTACACTGGTGTATTTTTTTGATTGATCAAAACCAAAACCTCCATCTTGTGGACCTACCATAAGAAACGTATTACAAACTACTATTTAGATTACTTGAACGCCATTCCAAAAGGCAACTCTATCTTTGAGCTTTTCTGCTTCTTTGCTTGGTAGAGGATAATACCATGCACAATCGGTATTTGTTTTTCCATTAACAGTTACTGAGTAATAACTTGCCATTCCTTTCCATGGGCATGACGTATTAGTTTCAGTTTTACTAAAAAATTCACTTTTTATTGAATCAGATGGAAAATAATGATTGCCTTCAACTACTACAGTGTCATCACTTTCAGCAATAACAGTGTCATTCCAAACCGCTTTCATGATTTTAATTGTAATTTAGATAATTTATGCTATTCTAGATGTGTTTTGTAATCATTAATTTTTCAATGCCATTTATCTCATGAACTATACCAAAATCATATAGAGGAAATTGTTTTTTGTAGAATTTTGCAAATGATAGTGCAACCTCTTTATTTTGGAAATTTATTCGTAATCCATTAAGAGTAGTTTTGTTTCCATATACATCAAAGACTACCAATGTGTACATTGTAGATTTTGAATCAATTCGTTTTTTAAATAGAGTTGGGAAAAATACAAGGAAAAATCCTGCTGTAACAATGGTTCCAAGTATGGCTATGATGTAAAAACCAGGCGTTCTTAGATCGTTTACCATACTAACTCTTCAGCTTAAGTCGTTCTTGAAGTTTTTCAAGGAATCCACCAAGGATCAAACCTAACATCAACCAGTAAATGGTTACTGCTACAAATGACGCACCTCTAAATCCATCAACTAATTCCATAGGTGCAGTTATCTCATCAGGGTTTTCAGGCATTAAGAAAAACATAGTGCTGATGAATACTGCATAACCGACAAATGCAAGAATTTTCTTATTTTGTAATTTTTTATAAACTTGGTAAAATGCAACAGCCCCCAATCCAGAGATTGCTATAAACGATAGAAAGAGAATTCCACGCATCACTACAGTTTCAGCATCTCCCACAGTAGGAGGATTTGCAGGATATTTTAGAAAAGGGATTACAAATATTGTAAACCACATCAATCCAGATAAAACAAGCGTTTTTTTGACATTGTTTCCTTCAGGCAATACTTTTCTTACAAAGAGAAACACAATTCCAACCAATGCTGCAATAGACGTTCCAAGAATTGCACCTGCTAACACTTGCCCACCTTTTTGCCAAACACGATATGAATTGTATTCTACCCAAAATGCAGGAGTGTCTTCTTCTTCACCTATTGCAAAAAGAGTTTGGTTTTCTATGCCAATTGCTTGATCAAGGTATGGTTCTACTATTGCAAGATTAATTCCACCATGAATTAAACCTGCAAAGCATCCTGAAACTAGAACAATTATTATGAACAGGCCTGTTTTCATTAGTCTTTGAATATTATTCGAAAATATAATGTAAGTGGATCCGGCGAGACTTGAACTCGCGACCTCTGCAGTGTGAGTGCAGCATCCAAACCAGGCTAGACGACGGATCCAGATTGTTTTTTGAGAATGTAATATTTAGACGTTAAATGACTTTCAAAAGATATAGAAACAGTTCAATTTGAAAGAAATTGTGCAGAATTATAAAAAAGGGATATGGAACCTTGATGATTTAGTTAAAAATCCAACTAGACAGACATTTGATAAAAAAATCAAAGAGATACAAAAACAATCCGAAAAATTCGCAAAAAATAAATCTCAATTAAAACCAAATATTTCATCAAAGAAATTTTTACAAATGTTACACGAAATTGAGGATATTACAGAAAAATCAAGTAAAGTTGGCGGATATGCAGGACTAAAATTTTCCGAAGATACACAATCGGATGAGGCAACTGCATTATTGAATAGAATTTCTCAATTTGGTTCAACAATTGAGAATAAAATGCTATTTTTTGATTTATGGTGGAAAAAACAAGTAGATGATAAAAATGCAAAAAGACTGATCAAAGATGCAGGAGAATTATCAGATTATTTACGATATAAGAGATTAGTAGCAAAATATGCGTTAACCGAACCTGAAGAAAAAATTATCAACACACTAGATGTTACAGGAATTTCTGCATTAGTAAAAATTTATGATAAGATAACAAATGCATTTACCTATACTGTAAATGTAAATGGCAAAAAAAAGACAATGGGAAGAGAGCAACTTACAACACTTGTAAGAAATAAAAATCCAAAAGTTAGAGAAGCTGCTTACAAATCACTATTAACAAAATACCAAGATAACAAAGGAGTAATCGGTCAGATTTATCAAAATATTGTACTAAACTGGAAAAATGAAGGAATTGATATGAGAGGCTTTAAAAATCCAATATCAATTCAGAATATTTCAAACGATGTAGACGATAAAACAATAAATGTAATGTTAGATGTGTGTAAGAAAAATGCACCAGTATTTCAGAAATATTTTAAACAAAAAGCAAAACGTGTAGGAGTCAAAAAACTTAGAAGATATGACTTGTATGCACCATCAAAGAAAAGCTCTGCTGAAAGAAACTATACATTTGATCAAGGCACAAAACTTGTTCTTGATTCACTTAATAGATTTAGTCCAAAAATTGCAGAATATGCTTCACGGGTTTTTAATGAAAACCACATAGACTATTCATTAAGACATGGGAAAAGAGATGGTGCATTTTGCAGCACTCCACTTCCATACATCACACCGTTTGTTCTAATTAATTATACAGGTAAATCAAGAGATGTCTTTACACTAGCACATGAAATTGGACATGCAGTTCACAGTGTTGCAGCATCACAAAAATCAATTCTAGTTTCAGATGCACCGTTACCTCTTGCAGAAACTGCATCTACATATTCAGAATTATTACTATACGATAACATTTCAAGTCAGATTTCAGATGGAGAAAAAGCCACTATGCTTTCAGATAAAATTGATGATTTCTATGCAACAATTGGTCGACAATCATTTTTCACTTTATTTGAAATTGAAGCCCATAATCAGATTGCAAACTCTATAACAGTTGATGACATTTCAAACATCTATAGAAAAAATCTGAAAGAACAGTTTGGAGATTCAGTAAATATTTCAGAGGACTTCGGAATAGAGTGGAGCTGTATTCCTCATTTTTATCATTCGCCGTTTTACTGTTATTCATATTCATTTGGAAATTTACTTGCAGTTTCATTATTCCAAATTTATAAAAACGAAGGTGATGACTTTGTTCCAACATATACAGATATTTTATCTGCAGGCGGCTCACAAAAACCAGAAAAATTACTAAAAGAGCATGGACTCGATATTTCCAAATCAAAATTCTGGCAAAGTGGATTTGATTATATCAAAAAACAAGTCGACGAATTATCCAAATTATAAATAATTAAAATGTGGGGCTGGCAGCCCGAGCCATCGGACTGCCAGCGTGTTCCCCAACGGTTTGAATTCGATGTCAATTATGCAAAATTCCGTTAGTGATTTAAACGTTATAGAATAAAGGCGTAAACTAAATAAAATAATACAAGTTTCATGGAGCATGAGAAAAAAATTACTATCACTTGGAGCAATTTTTGGAATAATGCTAATCATACCATTTGCAAGCGGACAAATGTTTGAAAAAGCAACATTTCAAGAAAGTGCACTGGTAATTTATGACCAACAATATTCAAACTCAGCGATAATCTCAATAGGATTAGAGACTACAGATAATCAAGAGATAAAATTTACAGATGAATTAATTCAAAAGATCAACGATAATGAGAAAATTAGAGCAGTTGTATTTACAAACGCAGGAGAATGTGTGATAGGAGTTACAAGTGAAGAACAATGCATAATGATTAATTTTGATTATCAACAATTGAAAGGGGATGGCGGAATCAGAATGGTTCAAGATTCTGCAAGAGCAATGGGAAATGAAATAATTGACGACCTAAATGAAACATTAGGAGTAGATGGAAAATTTCATTCCACATTCATACATACAGTTGATGATGCAAACTTGTTACTAGAAACATCAGGAGTTATTTCAGGAAGAGGCGCAGTTTCAGCTACATTTACAATGCCAAAACAATCTACTGATTTCTTATTTACAGATTTAGCTGGGAAATTAATATCTAAAGAAATTAGAGATGGAGGAGGATTTTATGATATTTCAAAAAAAATATCACAGAATGATGATTCTATATTGTCTATCAGTATAATCAAAACAGGAGATTCAAACTTGTTAATCTTCAAGGTGACAAAGGAGAAAAAGGATATGGCTGAAAATATTTCAAGTGTGAACGTTTTAGAAAACTTTGAAGTAGAGAAAATTTCTCGCTCAGATGTGTTTGATGGAAAAATTGTTCCTCTAAATTCAGTAATTCATTTAGTAGTAATTCCAAATCAAACATCAAAAATAGATACAATAGCAACACATGCAATAACTGATTTGACTACATTGGAAAATATTTCAAAGAAAGGCTGGTTCTTTAGTTCCCCTGCAGGAAATACAATTGATGCAAAATTTTTGTTTGGGCAAAGCAAAGTGATTCCACAAGAGGAATTAAGATTAGAAATTGGACCATGGGATGGAGAAAGTGAATTATCGTTTTACTCAGTAGAAGATATTCCACAAGAGGAAGAATATCAGTCAATAGAAGACTTTGGAAAGAAAGAATCTAATGAAGATGAATCACAATATGCAGTACTTGGAATTATAATTGTAATAGGCATCGCCGCTGCAATATTTTATCTAAAAGGATACAAACCAAAACGTTAGAGAATTAAACATGCTGCAGAAAATACTGTGGTCCATTTTCCAGATTTGTCACCTTTAGCAGTCATTGTGATGTTTTGAGATTTGTAAATTTTTCCAGAAATTGACCACTGTTGTCTTTTTTCGTCCCAGCTTTTATCAATATCAAAAGGAATTCCAAGTGATGATGCAAGCATTTGTGCGGCAATATCTTCAGCATAATCACCTGCTTGTTTTTCATTTTGTCCAAATGCATCATATTCAGATAAGTATCCATATCTAGTACGATCTTTTGGTAATGCTAAACCAACAGATGCAGAAATCATTCTATGAGGTTCGTTTGTTTGATTTCTAGAATAAATTGTGAATAGAATTTGTCCAGGTTTAATCTTCTTCAAGCCCTCCTTTTTAGGAACAAGCTTGGCTTTTGGAGGAAAAATGCTAGAAATTAAAACAATGTTAGTTCCAGAAATACCTGCATCACGTAATGCGTATTCAAAACTTGTGAGTTTATCTTCGTGAACGCCAATTCCTCGAGTAAGAAATAATTCCTTGGCAACTAAATCAATCATTCTTCGAATGATTTTATTGTGTGATTTATACTTTGATTTTCTTTAATGAATCAAGAATTTCTTGCCCATGAGATGAAACATTAATTTCTCTCATTACATCTTGTATTATCCCATTTTTGTCAATTACAAAGGTACTACGTTTTGCAAGTCCTGCAATATTTGTTCCAGCATATTTTTTACAAGTAGTTTTCTTTTGATCACTCAGATGTACATATGGAATTTCATATTCTTTTACAAAATCAGCCTGTGAATCAACAGAATCTACAGATATAGCAAATACGACAGTATCAGTTGCAGTTATTTCAGAATAAACTGAAATTACACTTTTTGCCATCTCAAAGACCTTTTTTGAAGGACACATCATAAGATGGTTTTTTGGATAAAAACATAATACAACATTTTTTGAATTTTTGTATGAGCTTAAAGTGACAGTAGTGCCATCATGTGCTAACAATTCAAAATCTTCAGATGTATCTCCTTTTTGAAGAGTCATGAATTTCATTAGAATAGGTTATTTATGAAAGTGTGCACATCGTGTACAGTGGATATTTCATTTTTTGAATCAGATGCATTTCTCATTGGATATTATGTGCTAACAGTAGGCGCAAGCCTTCTTTTAATTAAAGATACAAAGAAACGAGTTTTAGACCTGAAAGCAGGAATTGGTTCAATAAAATACGCACCAATTGCCTTTGGAATATTATCAGTTTACGTCTTATTTGCATTTGATTATGTTGATCAGATACCAATACTAAACTGGAGTTGGCTTGGATACAATATTGCATTTGGACCATTTGCAGAACAAGGAGTACTTGGAATAATTCCTTTCATTCCACTACTACTTTACATGTTTTTGCATATCAATTATTTTGAAGAATTTTATTTTAGAAAATCAAAAAAGATGGTCTTAGTATGGGCATTAATCCACATTGGAATGGGCATAAAGGTTCACATGGCATTAGTTTTGATACCAATAGGATTTGTTTTCAAATACATCTATGATAAAAAAGGAATAAAGCATTCATACGCAATGCATTTTGCAACAAATATTTTAGTTGTAGGAATGTTATTTCTTTCGTTTGTACTTTGAGTCTTTTCTTGGATCAATTTTCCTTACTTGTGTCAGATACAAGTATGACATGAATGCGCCTAAGATGAGATTGACCACACCTAAAACAACAATCATAAAATTATTCATTGAGCCAGAATCATCAATACTACCTCGGAATAAACCAAATCCAATACCCCATAAACCCACCGCAGTGAATACTAGTATGAGAACTTTGAGTTTTTTTGGTTCGACATATTTTAATTTCAACAATCAAACAAAAGTTTAGAAGTTATTAAGTTATGATATCTTGACATTTTTAAACCAGCCATTTTATTAAAAAATACAGTGCCAATGTAGCTCAGCCTGGTTAGAGCAATTGATTTGTAATCAATAGGTCGAGAGTTCAAATCTCTCTATTGGCTTTTTAAATTTTAAAAATAATGAATTTTCATATGCGTCTGATGAACTGTTTCATACGGAGTAATATGACCACAGTGAGGACATGAAAATAAGCCTTCTGAGGACTGTGCATCACGTTCAATTGTTTTTCCAGAAATTGATTCTATAGATATTATTTCACCTCTAGAAATTACAGCAAAGTTTCTTTGCTCGCCAATTGATTCTAAAAATTCTTTGATTGATGTAACTACATCATTTGTGTCAATTACATCATCTTCTTCTATAGGAGATAAGACAAATTCATGATATTTGATATTTGGTATAGCTGCTACATTATCTGCAACATAAATTAGCAATTCATTTTGAATTGATTCAACTTCATGACAATCAACTGTAATCATATGAAACATTTTGATTCAAATGATTATAAAAAATTTCACAATTATTTCACAAACATAGAAGTTAGATTATAATATCAATTGAAGATTCTAGATATGATATGACTGATCTGTATAGGCTATTGCCTGAAGAAATGGAAAAATTGGTAACTGATATGGGATATCAAAGGTATAGAGCAGACCAAATTCTAATGCCACTTTATTTCAAATTTCCTAAAAATATAGCAGATATCAAACAATTACCAAAGACAATGATTGCAGAATTGGTTGAAGCAGGATATACGATTGGTTCAGCAAAAGAAGTTCACAGAGTTACAAGTGAAGATGGCAATACTACAAAATTATTACTTAATCTCACAAATGACAAGTCAGTCGAAACTGTTCTAATGCAGTACGAATCTTCAAAAGAAGGTGGACTTCCAAGGTCAACTGTATGTGTTTCAACTCAGATTGGATGTGCCATGGGATGTACATTTTGTGCAACAGGACAGATGGGTTTTGAAACAAATCTCAAAGCAGAACACATTGTAGCACAAGTAGTTCATTTTGAAGAAATGATTGAACAGAAAAAAGAACACATTACAAATTTAGTTTTCATGGGAATGGGAGAACCAATGGCAAATTATGACGAGATGATAAGAGCTGTGAAAATTTTAACAGATCCGAGAGGATTTGGATTAGGTCAACGACACATTACAATTTCAACAATTGGGATTAAGGAAGGAATTGAAAAATTAGCTAATGAAGACCTTCAAATTGGATTAGCAATATCATTGCATGCACCAAACGATGAACTACGTAAAAAATTAGTTCCTACAGCCACAAAAAATTCTGTAAAAGAGATTATTGATGCAGGACATTATTATTTTAAAAAAACAGGCAGACGTGTAACATTCGAGTATGCATTAATGGAAGGAATAAATGATTCACGCGAAATTGCAGAAGAATTAGGAAGGTTATTACGAAGAAATGGTTCACATGTTAATTTAATTCCAATAAATCCAACTGCAGGGGATTTTAAGCGACCATCAAAAAGCAGATTGTTTGAGTTTAAACGAATTTTATCTGAAGCCGGAGTTAACTGTACAATTCGTATTGAAAAAGGTACAGAAATTTCTGCTGCATGTGGTCAACTTAGAACAGATATTGTAAAAATCAATAAATGAAAAATATCATAGTAAGTTCAATCATAGGTGCATCTATTTTGATCTTTTTTGCAGCTACACTGTTTACAGGAGAATTTGAAACTCAAAATTCAGATGATGTATTAATAAATTCAATTTATTCTGAGGAAGAAATTTTTTCTGAAGCACGTTATAGCGGAAATACAGATGAAAAAGCACAGCAATTAATCATAATAGCAGAAAATTCATGGGAACAAGGATGTGAAGTAGATAATTTGTGCTTTTTACCATATGAAAAAATAATTAATGTAGGAGAGACGTTATTATTTTTAAATCAAGATGAGTTTGAACATAATGTTAGACTAAGAGGAGACCCAAATTATTTACATTTTCCAACAGATGTAATAAAACAAAATGAATATTTTGTTTACAAGTTTAATGAGCCAGGAAAATTCGAATACCATTGTACACTCCATCCTTGGATGGAAGGTGTAATCATTATTAGATGATTTTCTATTCACAAATTTTCGATTGTTGTACTATATCGTTTTAAATTAGAAATATCATGATGAGAAAATATGTTTAGTTATCAGAAATTTGCAGAAAGTAAACCAAAATTACTCATTGCAGTTATTTTGACAACTGTTGGAGCATTATCAGTTCCAGTATTGATGCCTCACATTTATCATGGCGCACATATTTGGCATTTACTTTTACACACATCAGGAATAATTTTGTCAGTGTTTCTAGCAATTCTCAGTGTCAATGCATACTATAAGATGAGAACAAAGAAAATGATTATCACTACAATTGCATTTATGGTATTCACTGGTGCAGAATTTATTCAGTTAATGGATGCAACAAAAACTCACGTATACAATATTTTAGAATCACCATCAGAGATAGCACATCTAATGATGCTTGGAATGATTGGATTACTGGCATTAGCTATATTTAGGAGAGATTGAAATTGGCAAACATGGAATCAAGAGAGGAATTAATTGTTTCAGAGATCAAAAGAAATCCTGGAATTAGATTTAGAGAAGTAATGGAAAAAATAAACCTCTCAAATGGTGTTTTGAGTTACTATGTAAGAAAATTAGAAAATAATGGAGTAATCAAAACTCAAAGAACAACAAGAGTTTCAAGATTTTTCATTAATGACATGACAGAAGAAGAATCAAAAGTTGTATCACGTTTAAGACAAACAACACCAAAAGCAATCCTTGTATCATTATTAGAAAATGATAAAATGGAATTTCGAGAAATTGTTTCAAGTGTTGGAAAAGCAAGTGCTACAGTGTCATTTTATCTATCAAAATTAGTAAATGATGAAATTGTTAGTTACAAGAAAGTTAATTTGAAGAAAAATTACTTTATTGTAGAAAAACACAGAATTGCAAATTTAATTACAGAATATCACCCAGATGTTATAGAATCTGCATCAGATAACCTAGCAGACATAATGTCTTCACTTTAGACATACAAATTTACAAAAAGACAGTTTTAATCTGAAAATTACTATATTCTTTAAGATTCAGTATTCTCAATTTGTTTCATAGAAACAACAGAGTCTACAGTATCATTCATGACTACTTCAGATACATCCATGATGTAATCTAAAATTCGTCTATTTTGATATATCAGGCTCAGATATACACCAGATGCCTCCGAATTATTTTTTATTGAGTTTGTTTGTTTAGTTGTTTCCTCAATTAATGCCTCTATTTCTTCAGCATGTTTTTCAGCCAAAGAATAGTTTCTTTCAGAGACAAGTGCCATGGTTTTTTCAAAAAGTTCAATTGTTTTTTGATATGTACTCAAAATATCTTTAGGTATTTTTGAGATGTTTTTGCCATCCATATCTACAGCTAGTTGTGCAGTTGCAGTGATATGGTCTGCAATTTTTTCAACACATGTGATTATTCGTTTATAGCCAATTGCTTGAGAAGTTTTTTCCAGTCCCAATGCAGACAAAACATTACTGTCATCTAATGCCAAGACAAGATTTCTTGTTAAATAATATGAAAAGCGGTCAATTTCATCGTCCATGTGGATAATTTCTTGTGCATATTCAGAATCATTTTTTTCAATTGCATGTATTGTTTCAGAAAACATGTTTGATGTTGATTTGAACATTCTGTTGAAAGCCAACTCTAATTTCATCTCAGGAGTTGCAGAAAGTACCTTAATTGTTATAGATTCAGAATCAGATTCTATGATTTCAGTACCTACAAACTTTGTTCGTATTAATTTCATAACCATAGAACGTACATCAGTTTCGATTTTTGCTCTTGGAGAGTTCAATACGATAAAATTGTGCCCAGAAATGTATAATGAGATGATTTTTCGCTTTATAGATTCAACAGAATCTGTTTTTTTAATTTTAATTTCAGGATATGTAGAGGATTCTTCTAGTTTTGCATCAGCTGATAGTGTTATTGTATGATTTGGATTGTTAACAATCTGCATTGAATCTCCATTTTTTAATTTTAATTTTTCAATCCATTTTTTTGGAAGTGAGATTACATATGTAGAGCCACCGCTGATCTGAATGTTTCTACGTTCAATGTTTTTGGTCTTTGTAGACATCATAATTTTTAGAAAAAATATAGAGGATATAAGGGAGTAACATAGTTCTAGAATTTTATTATATAATTTTAGAAAAGATACATAGTTCGTAAACATAGTGCTAATGAAAAAAATTTAAAATATTTTATGAGTAAAAATTATAGTTGGAAAAACATAGTGCTAATGAAATTAGTTTTTACACAAACAAATGGATTATGTATGTAAATGCAATTCCTAAACCTGCAGCGCCTGGAATTGTTATGACCCATGAAAAAATGATTTGTCTGCTTACTCTCCATCGTACAGCGCGTATTCTTCGTGCAGAACCTGCACCCATTATTGTGCCTGTAATTGCATGAGTTGTGCTTGCAGGAATTCCTAATGTTGCAAATACTGCAAGCATTAAACCTCCACTAGTTTCTGCTGCAAATCCTTGATACGGTTTTAATCGTGTAACTTTGACACCTAAGGTTTTGATTACTTTGTATCCTCCAAAGAATGTGCCTAATCCCATAGCTGCAGCTGCTGCAAATATTACCCATAAAGGCATTTCAAGTTCTTCAATCAATCCTACGGAGAATAAAATCAAAACAATAATTCCCATAGTTTTTTGTCCATCGTTTGCACCATGTGTTAAAGCAAACCAAGCTGATGAAATTATTTGTAACCGTCCAAATGTCCGATTCACTATTGCAGGTTTTTTTCTTGCAAAAAAGTAGATAATTAATCCAGTTGCTGCAATGCCAAACATCATTCCTCCTATAGGTGCAACAATTATTCCGGTAAACACTTTGGCTAATCCGTCATATACTAATTTTTCAAATCCTAATCCTGCAATTCCTGCACCCATTATTCCTCCGATTAATGAATGACTGTTTGAGATTGGTAATCCAAAGTATGTACATAGAGTACTCCATGCGATTGCACCTACCAAACCCCCTATTATCATATAAATTGTAATATCATCAGGACTGACAATTCCTTTTGCAATTGTTGTTGCAACTGCAACTCCAAAAACAAACGGTCCAGCAAAATTTGCAGCAGCTGAAATTGCTACAGCATGAATTGGCTTTAAAACACGTGTACCAATTACTGTGGCTACAGAGTTTGCAGAATCATTAAACCCATTAACAAAATCAAATATCAAAGCGATAATAATTCCAATAATCGCTATTTCTATCATATTTTTCGCCTAGGTATATTTTAAAACAATATCTTCTACCACATCTGCTACATCCACGCATCTGTCAGATGCGGTTTCCATAGTTTCATAGATATCTTTTAGTTTAATGATAAGAATTGCGTCATCAGTTTCAAAAAGTTTTGTCATTGCATCTCTATACAGATCGTCAATAGTATGTTCAATGTCACTCGTATTTCTACAATGTTCAATCATCGATTTGGGGTTTTTTACATTACCCAACTTTGATACCATATATTCAACTTCTTTTGTAGCTTTGACCAATTCTTTTGCCATTTCTAATGTATGTGGCGGTGCAACAGTAATCTTGTAACTTTCAAACCTTGCAGCAATTCCATCCATGAAATCAATTATGTCATCAATTTTTGATGCAACTCTTTGCATATCTTCTCTGTCTAGAGGAGTGATGAATGTTTTGTTTAATTCTGAGAAAATATCTCGTGTTAAAACATCTGCCTCAGTTTCAATTTTTGAAACATGTTTCATTTTTTCTTTGTTAGTTGGATCTTCTAATAGTTCTTTAATAGCCTCAGATGCTTCAACTGCTTTTCTTGCTAAATTTTCTAAAATAGTTAAAAGCTCTTTCTCGTTTGATTTTACCCAAGAGAAGAATTGTCCCATGATCAATTCAATTGAATTTTGAAGTTAACCCTGATCAGTATATTCTATATGGCAACTATATAGCACATGTTTTCTACAGAATAAATTGTTTAGATCTTATTTGTACCATAGTTCTTATCCATAAGATTCGAATTTGACTTCGTAACTACCGTCTTCTCTTTTGTTTCTCTCAGTTACAAACTCATTATTCCCAAGATATTCTAATGTTCCATCAATTGTTCCTTGCCATCCACAAATGTAAAACATTGTATTATCTTTAGTGATTTTTTCACCGGTTAATTCTTCTAGCGCAGATACTCTTCCAGGTCTTGCTCTTAGAAAATTTTCTACTCTGCCAACCTGACCAGTCCAAGAACGGTTTAACCATTCTTGTGGTCTGCTAATTGCAGCTCTATATTTGAAATTCCACTTATCTGTACCTCTATCAATACTCTCTAATTCTAAATCAGTCAAACGTTCTCTGTAACTTAGTTCATCAACGTAACTTGCACCATGTAAAACAATAATTTCACGTTTGTCTCCTATTTCATGAAGATGTTGAGCCATACTAACAAATGGTGCAAGACCAGTTCCGCCACCAATGCAAACAATTCTCCTAGTATCTGGTTCTCCGTTAGGAAGTTTATCATTAATTGTTAGAGTACCGTTAGCTTTTCTCCATTGAATTGAGTCACCTTCTTTTGCATTAAACATTGCAGTAGTCAATCTACCAGGATATGGTTTTCTTACCCATCTAATTACAAACTCAAAATATTTTTTATTTTCAGGATTAGATGCAATAGAATATGCACGGTTAATGATACGATTATTTTCACTTTTTACAGGCATTCCCAAAGTTAGAAACTGGCCTGCCTTGTAATCAGGAAAAGGACCTTCAGGAACTACACGAAATATAGCTAAATCTTCTCTTAGTAATTGAATATAACTAATGGTGGCGTTTTCCAAAGATTATTTCTCCCAAGGAGGAATAGCAGAAATGATTGATTGAATTACATCATGATAGTGTACTGTTGGTTGAGTACTGATTAGTAGTAATTTCCCATCGTATGGAATTGAAATTAAAGTCACATTGTCATATTCAGTTAGTGTGAGTTTCTCATTGCCTAAGCGAAATGAAAGATTTTGTGCTTTTCTCCATCGCTCTAATGAATAGTTTATAGAAATTTTTATTTCATCTTCATCTAAGAGGGGATCTAATTCTTGTTTTTGTACACTGTGTAACAAATCTGATTTGTTGTTTACTAAACCTACAAAACGAACACTTTCATGTGAATAAAGTACATCAGAACATAATTTTTCATAAGTCTGAGTTGTTACTATTTCTTCAGCCATTCCCATTCAGGTCTCTCCTCAAATTCATCATCATCCCGAAACATTAGGAGTCAGATTTGTTTTTGGGCGACTTTGGATATTCGTCAGGAGTTAACTTGAACTCTTCTTCATCAGAATAAGCTGCTTCCGCATGTTCTGTTAGATCAAGTCCAATGTCTTCTTCATCAGCTTCAACACGTATGCCGATAAGATGTTTGATTAACTGTAAGAGAAGCCATGTTCCACCAAAGCCCATAGCAGCGGCTACTGCAATTCCAACACCCTGTATCCAGATTTGATCAAGACTTCCAGAAATAAGCAAGCCATCAACTCCAGCAGGATTAATCAAAGTACTTGCAAACACACCAATACCAAGTGCACCTACAATTCCTGCAATACCGTGCACAGAACTTACATCCAATGCGTCGTCAATTTTTAATCTATCTCTAATTAATACAACTCCTCCGTATGATAATACACCAATAGCAATTGCAAGAACAAATGCGTGTTCTACACTAACAAAGCCTGATGCAGGTGTAATTCCTGCAAGACCAGCAATAGCGCCGTTTATGGTAGCAACAATAGATGGTTTTCCAGTACGCATCCACGACAAACCTGCCCAGATTAAAGCAGAAACTGAAGATGCTAAATGAGTAACAATAACGGTATTTCCAGCAACACCACCAGATGCAAGTGCGCTTCCTGCATTAAATCCAAACCAACCTAACCATAGTAAGGAAGAACCTAAAACAGCAAGAGGAATACTATGAGGGATGTTTATCGCAGGACCAAATCCACGTCTTTTTCCAAGTACAAGAGCAGCCGCAAGTGCAGCCATTCCTACAGTAGTGTGAATAACTATTCCACCTGCAAAGTCAATTACACCAAGTTCTGCTAACCATCCACCGCCCCAAACCATGTGAACGATTGGGTAGTAGATGAGCATTGACCATGCAGAGATGAATATGATAAAAGAGCTGAACTTCATTCTTTCAGCAATAGTTCCGGTAAGTAGTAAGGGCGTGATACAAGCAAACATCAGCTGGAATTTTACAAATAGTACACCAGGAATTGTTGGCGCATACTGTTCAAGAGGTGCATCCCAAGGAATTCCTTTCAAAAATGTCCAATCAAGATTACCTATGATACCTTGTGTGGAAGGACCGAAAGATAGACTGAATCCGAAGACAAACCACATTACACTAAGTAGTGACATTCCAAAGAAGATCTGCATGAAAATCGAAACCACATTTTTTTTACGCAAAAGACCCGACTCAAATAGTCCAAGTGCAGGGATCATTAACAAGACCAAGCATCCTGCAATTAACATCCATGCGGTGTCTCCGGTATCAATCATTAAAAATTTTGAAAGTTTTTTTCATTTAACAGTTATTGTATTTGGTTATCAATGATAATCAAATGATTTACAATTTCTAAATTATTAATTACTTTGACGTACAAAATAATTCAATGTTAAAACTCGAAGTGATACTTGCAGAAAACGATGTGATGAATATTAGTGAAGCATTAAAAGAAATTAACGTTGGCGGATTAACAGTTGTTAAAGTAAAAGGTAGAGGTGCAAAAACTGCACCTGAAATTCACGCATCAAAAGGAATGGAAGTGTTCATTCCTCATTTTGGAGACAAATATAGAATGATGGTAGTCGTTCCTGAATCAAAAGAAGAAAAAACTGTAGATATTATTAAAAAGAATGGAAGAAGTGGAAAAATTTTCATCTCACAAATGTTACGGGCAATTGATATCAATACCGGAAATGAAGGGGAAGAGATTATTTAAAATGAAATTAGCCTTCGATAGAAGTAAATTTTCAAAATTAACCAAAGTTGATTATCTAAAATCCACAGTAATTGCAGCAATTGTGGTAATTCCACCGCTAATTATGGTAATGTTAGTGGAGTAGAGAGGGAAATATCATGAGTTTAATGTTAACAACCAAACGAGGAACTTCAAAAAAACTTATTGAGAAAATAAATTTCAATTGGGCAGGAGATACATACAAAGAATACCAGGCAACTAATACTGCAACCATAATTTTACAAAAAAGAAACAGAACAGTAGTTACATCAGCAAGAGGAACTTCAATGAAATATTTGGAAAATACCTCAATACCTGAACAATCTAAAACGAGATCTGTATACATAACAACTAATCGCGGAACAAAACGAAGATTAATTAAAATAAATTGAAATTACAAGAAATTTCTAGTCAAATTAGAAAATCGAAGGTTTTTGTTGCTAAACTTGGCTTTGCAGCAGTAGGAATGACCTTTGTTGGTCTTTATTTATTCGCAGATTATATTTAGAATATTATAAAATATCTTCGTAAAGCATTGTTGAATTTTTCAACTGTTTATCAAGAGTTGGCAAATATTTCAAGATACAGTAATTGACAAAATCAGTAAATGAGCGTATTCTGTAATCAGATTCTAAAATTTCTCGATTTTCGTCATAATATTGTTCTAATTTGTACAACGTACGTTTTTGAAGAGGGATCAATCGGTTACGTTTAGTAGTAAATCTTTGAGTTACACTAACTCGTTCTTTTTCTTCTGCTTCGACATCAGATTTGCCTTCAAGTGTAGATAGATCTATACTTTCTTGCATATCAAATACAAAAATTTTGCTTTTGATAGATTTCGGTAAACCTGAATTTTTAGAAATAATTTCTAACACACCACGTGCATCTTTGTCTTGCATAGCCAATTCAATTTTTGCAAGCATTGTAGATCTAAGACCAGTACCTCCAGCTCGAGAACCTTTTGATTCACTAATGAATTTACTATCTTCTAGATTTCGTTTATCAATAATATCAATTCCCAAAGCATCTAACTTTTCACGAAGAGTAGGGTAATTTTTTCGATTGATGATTGCCTCAATTTTCTTCATAATTTTCACCAGAATTTTACGTTATTATAGATAAGCATCGTTTTGAGATCATAGAATATTTTATCAAATGCATATCAAATGATAATCATTTTAGGCATAGTTACGACCTCTGGGTTTTTATTTCAGCGAAAAATTTTTTGAAACATAACTAAATGGACATTTTCCAACTAATCCAATCGAATCTGCTAACACCAATCATCCTCTTCTTCTTGTTTGGAATAATTGCAGCACGAATAAAATCTGATTTAAAAATTCCCGAAGCGATTTCAGAATTTTTACCAATCTATCTCCTAGCTGCAATTGGACTTCATGGGGGAATAGAGATGAGAAAGACAGGCTTTGAGGAAATGTTAGTCCCAATGTTAGTTGCAATAGGTCTTTCATTGTTATTTACGCTAAATCATTATCAAATTCTAAGAAGATTAGGGAAATTCAATATCTTTGATTCATATGCACTAGCATCTACATACGGGGCAGTGGGAGCTGTTACATTTTCAGTAGGACTATCATTTCTCAAAAATCAAGGAGTTACATCAGAAGGATATTTGGCAGCAATTCTTGCAGTTTTAGAACCAGTTGCATTCATCTTGGCAATATTTCTCACAAATATGGCAGTATCAAAACAAATTCGTACAAAAAAACAATCATTTTCAGATAATGAAAAATCAGACATAGACATTGGAATGAAAGAGACTAAAACAAAACTTTCTCAGGTCTTAAAAGAATCGATTACAGGGAAGGCAATAGTTATTCTACTAGGAAGTATTGTAATTGGATACATAATAGGAAAGGAAGGCTTTGAGCCAATCAGTATTGTGTTTGATGAATTGTTTACCGGTGCAATTGTAATTTTTATGATTGAAATGGGAATTATTGCAGGACAAAGATTAGAAGACATCAAAAAGGTTGGAATTTTTCTTACCTCATTTGCAATAATAATGCCAACTTTTAACGGAATTATAGGAGTATTAGTTTCAACTGCATTAGGATTGAGCTTAGGAGGAGCAGTGATGTTTGGATTACTATTAGCCAGTGCATCATTTATTGCAGCACCTGCAGTTTTGCGTCATGCAATACCGCAAGCAAACCCAAGTTTGTATATCACATCTGCATTAGGAATTACATTCCCATACAACATTATTGTATTATTACCAATCATGTTTACTGTGTCATCATTAGTTCATGGTGAAGAAGCAATAGACTTATTCAATTATGTTACAAGGGTGTTCATATGAAACTCTATAATGTGAAATTACTTACAATAACATGTGAGATTCTAGCCCAAAAAAATGTCATAGATATTTTGAAAAATCATGATATTACTGGGTATACTACATATGAAGTAGAGGGTAACGGGGCAAAAGGGTTACGTGGCCAGGGATTTAAAAATGAGAAAAATGTGAAAGTAGAGATAATCATGCGTGAAGATAAATTATCAGATGTTATAGAAGATGTATCCAGAACACTATTCCCAGATTTTGCAATTATTCTATATGTTAGTGATGTTGGCGTAGTTAGAACAGAAAAATTCTAGCAACATTTTGTATCAGTGCATAAATTAGGAATTTTCTTACTGGTTTTAGTTACAGTTGATATCAAAGAAGATAATTGAGAGTTAGATATTGTATACATTGCTTTTTTCCCCTCTTCTCTTGATTTTACAATTCCACATGTCTTTAGAGTTTTGAGATGATGTGAAACGAGTGGTTGATCTTTTTTTAATTTCTCAACAAAATCATTAACGCATAACTCATTATCTTTTTGTAATAATTCTAAGATTTCAAACCTAGTTTCATCACAAATACACTTCAAAAGTGCGGGGCCATTCATATCAATCAATCTTTATATCAACCTATATTTATATAAGCATTATGACTGAAGATGTTCTTTTTGTATGTGTAGAAAATGCAGGGCGCAGTCAGATGGCTGAAGCATTTTTTAGAAAATTTACTGAAAATAGATTTAATGTAATTAGTGCAGGAACCATACCATCAAATGAGCTTAATCCAATTGTTGTACAAGTGATGAAGGAAATTGGAATTGACATGAATAATCAAAATCCAAAGATGTTATCTGAATCAATGATTTCTAATTCTTTTAAAACTGTCAACATGGGGTGCATGGATAAAGAATCATGTCCAGCACTTTTTGTAAAAGATGTAATTGATTGGAATATACCAGATCCTAAAGAAAAAACAATAGAACAAATTAGAGAAATTCGTGATCAAATAAAAACTGAAGTTTTGAATTTGATTGCAACAATGAATGATGGTAAATAATGACATATTCAAATTTACAAATTTTTACAGTTGAACTAGTTGGAACTTTTATTCTTGTAGTTTTTGCTACAGGATCAATTGTATTAGATGCAGAAATATTTAATGGAGAATTAGGAATTCCATTTGCAGCAATTGCACCATTCATTGCATTATTAATTGGTGTGTATTCGTTTGGAAAGGTGTCACTTGCACATTTCAATCCAGCAGTTACAATTGGATATTACATTACAGGGCATATTTCAAAAATTCAAGTTATGTATTATTTTGCAGCAGAGATAATTGGCGCCATTTTGGGCTCATTATTTGTTCTAAAAGTGATTGGTGAAAAGGCAGATTTAGGAGTAAATGCACCAAACTTCGATTTTTCGATATTTTTGATTTTTCCAGTGGAAGTTTTAGCATCTGCAATGCTCATGGGAGTCATTTTTTACGTTGTATATACAAAAGGATTGAGAGGCTTTAGTGGAGTTGCAATAGGAGGAATTGTAGGATTAGATATTTTGTTTCTAGCATTTATTTCAGGAGCGTCAATGAATCCTGCACGGGCACTTGCTCCAGCATTATTATCAGGAGTAGTAGAAAACTTGTGGCTTTATTGGAGTGCACCATTTGTAGGAACAATAATTGCAGCTTTTGCATTTCGAGGAAAATTCAAAGCTCAAAGAAAAAAAGAAGCAGAATCTTGAAAAATCAATAAATATCTGGTAAAATAGGCACGAATATGACAAAAAGTATCAGTTGCCACGATGCAGGAAAAGATTGTGATTGGTCGGCTAGTGCACCAACAGAAAATGAATTGATGGTGAAAATAGAAGAACACGTTAAAGCAGAACATAAAGAAATCGAGCTTACGCCTGAAAACGTTGCAAACATCAAGACGCTAATAAAAGAAATCTAAGTAACAGATTTTAAAATTATTTTATTATTTGTGAAAAGTCTTCTATTGCTGAAAAGAATTTTTTTCTTTCTGTAGGGTTTTTTGCAAATTCTATCAGTTCACACATACCAAGATAATTCAATATGGAATCAAATTCAGGAATGTTTTCTTTTCGTAATAATTGTAATGCATCCATGTTTGTGATTTCAGTTCCAGTGGAAAAACGATTAGAATAGTAAAATCTTATTGCCTGAGAAAGTTTTTCATGTGCATCTTTGAAAAGATCCTCATCATACATGTGCTGCGCTTCATGTAACATTTCATGTGTTAAATCAACATAACTGATTGTATACCTATCATTTTTTATTATAATTGGAGTTTGTACAACTGGTTTCTTTTTTCCAAGTCTTTTTGATATGAATACTGCCACAGCACAAATTATAATTATTAAAGGAATTATCCATAGAAAGTTATTATTTATCTCATCAGACGGACGTTCAAGAAAAACATTTGTTATTTGTCCATTTTGAAATTCAGCAGATATTGTTGCAGAAGAATCATCATTTTCATATGGAACAGACAAAGATATTTCATCATCAGATACGTCAAGCAAAGAAGGTTGCTGTATCAAACCTTCATCAGATAATTGTTCATCAAAGTTTTGAAATTTAGAATTTTGTTGTAGTTGTTGCATTAATTGTTCTTGAAGTTGCATTTGTTGTGCAATTTCTTCTCTAAACTGTTCAGTATTTTGTTCAACCAAGTATGGGCGTTCTGTGGGATTAACCGGAGCATTTTGTAATTCAGATGCCATTTGGTATTCTCGAAGCAATTCATCTGCTTGCTGCAAGAGTTCTTGCTCTTCTGGCGTCAAATTCGTGCCTGATTGAGGCCCATTTTGTTGTCCGCCTTGTTGTCCGCCTTGTTGTTGAGATGAAGAATCAGGTTGGCTTTGCATGCCAAGATTGTCATCAAATGCATGCTCATATCTAGGATTCATTTCAACATAAACATCATCACATGAAAAATCTATGGAATTTGTAAAACCAGCATTTATTCCGTCATCAAGTAAGAGACTGTATTTTTCAAAATAGATTTGAATTGGATCAAATGTTTTTGGATGCTCAAATTCTGCCAATGCAGGAAGCATCACATAACGTCCTAAATCAGAAATTTTGACAGGAGAGTACGGGATTACCAGAATATGGTTTGTAAATAATGTAAAAGGAGGACAGGTTTCATCTATTTTTTGAAATTCTGCACTTTGAAAACTAGAAACTGAGACATTAACAGGAGTTCCAAAATCATTTTCCAATACATGCTGCATGAAAACAGTATTTCCATTTTCATCAGTTGATTGAATTATAAAACCAGAATTAGATTTGAGTACATCACTTTGTGGAGAAACAAAACCTCCTCCTCCATATGCAGAGAAAGCAAAGAATGGAATTAATCCTAAAAATAAAATAGAAATACCTAAAATTTTTCTCACAGTTAGATCACTATTCTATATTTGCCGTATATAATGTAAATATTAGCAGCTAAAACAACTACTGTAGCAATAAAGAACCAATCTTTAATGCTTACTTGTTCAAGTTCTCTATCAATTTCATCGCTAATATCTTCAAAAATTTCATTAAGACTGTTAGTATCTACAGATTTGTAATATTTTCCATTCGCAGCTGTTGCTATAGCAATTAATTCTGTTTCATTTAGTTCTGCATACAAAGGATTTCCATAGATGTTTGTTCCTAAAAGTACAGGTTCTTCAGAGCCCATGCCAATTGTATGAATTTGTATTTTTTTCTGTATGGCATATTGAACTGCTTCGTTTGGAGTTACAACTCCAGCATTATGATCACCATCACTAAGTAAGATTACAACTTTTTTCTTGTTAGGTATGGAATTTGCCATATCTACGCCTAATACAAGACCGTCACCAATAGCAGTCGCACCATCTCTTTGTCTAATAGCATGCAAATCATCAATTGTTTTCTCCTTAAACGGTGTGAGATATGAAACAGTAGTAGCACCTGACTCAAACAAAATAATTCCAGTATGATCATTTGGTTCTAAATTATTTATTAGAACTTCAGCTGCATTTTTTGCTGATTCTAGTCTTGAAGGAGGATAGTCAGTAGCAGCCATACTTCCAGAACCATCAAGAACTAAGACTACGTTAACACCTTCTTTGATGTTTTCAAGAGGAATTCTTGGATCTGCAAGACCGATAATTATCAAACTAACAGCAATTAATATCAAAATGAATGGAAGATGTTTTCTTAATTTAGATTGAGATGAAGCTGATTTTTTAACAAGTTGTAAGTTACTGAATTTCAGCGAGTTTGATTTTTTTGTTTTTGTATAAAATCTATACAAGTAATAAAATCCAGGTAAAATTAAAAGAGCAAATAAAACATACCAATATCCAAATTCATAGTCCATAATTTATCGCCTCGTACGCTGGTTAAAGAATTGTCTCAATGCAGTATCAAAAGGAATTTGTTCTGAAACATTTACCATTTCTACTTTTAATTTTTTAATATCGTTTTTGATTTTTTCATGATTTTCTAACGAATTTTTTGTAAATGCATTTCTAAATGATGTATCAGAAGTATTAACCATTAATTGTTCACCAGATTCAATATCTTCTAACATAGTATAACCAATATCAGGTAGATCAGATTCACGAATGTCAGAGATGTTTATCAAAACAACATCATGGCGGTTTTTAAGAAATTTTAGAGGGCGGAGAAAGTTTGGAGAAATATAATCTGAAATTATGAATACCACACTGTGTTGTCCTAATATATGATGTAATTGTAAAAGTGAAGATTCAATGTCAGTGTGAATACTTTTTGGTTTGTGTGCAAGTAATGTTCGAAGTAATGATAAGCTATGCTTTCGACCTTTTCTTGCAGGAACAAACTGTTCAAGTTTATCAGTAAATATTCCTAATCCTACATTATCATTATTTTTCATTGCAGAAAATATGATTGACGCTGCAACTTCATGACCAATTGATTTTTTGCTTTTCATAAATCCAAATTCATTACTTGCCGAGTTATCAAATATAACATATACGCGTAAATCACGTTCTTCAACAAATTCTTTTACGTGTAATTTATTTGTGCGTGCAGTGACATTCCAGTCAATGTGTCTTACATCATCGCCTAAAACATATTCTCGTACTTCAGAAAATTCAATTCCTCTTCCACGTATTTTAGATTTGTAGCTTCCAGCCATCATGCCATCTACCAATCCTTTAGTTTTGATTTCCAGCTCTCGAATACGTTTTAAAAGATCTTTAATTTCAGACAATTGAGTTCTATGGTGCGCGAATTTTTTCCAGGATTTTATCAATAATAGCATCAGAAGTGTTACCTTCGGCTTCTGCTTCAAATGTTAGAATGATTCTATGTCGTAAAACATCATGTGCAATTGATTTAATGTCATCAGGAATCACAAAACCTCGTCCTGCAAGCAATGCATGTGCCTTTGCTGCCAAAATTAGCCAGATAGATGCACGAGGAGATGCACCAAATTCTATCATATCATCTAATTGAAGATCATAATTTTTTGGGTTTCTAGTAGCATCAACTATAGCAGATACGTATTCATCAATTTTTTCATCAGCATAAATTTTTTGAACAAATTTTTGGATTTCTAGAATTATATCTTTTGATACAATATTTTTTGCCGACGGTTTATTTTCTTGCGTATTTCGTTTAATGATTAATTTTTCATCATCTTTAGATGGATAATCAATAATTAATTTTAATGCAAATCTATCAATTTGAGCTTCAGGTAATCTGTAGGTACCTTCACTTTCAATTGGATTTTGTGTTGCAAGAACTAGAAATGGTTTTTCAATTTCATATGTATCACCATGTATACTCACTTGTCTTTCTTGCATTGCTTCAAGTAATGCAGATTGAACTTTTGGAGGTGCACGATTAATTTCATCGGCAAGTATTAGATTACTAAATACAGGTCCTTTTTCAGTAACGAATTTTTCATTTTTATTATCATAAATTTTTGTTCCAGTAATATCTGCAGGAAGTAAATCAGGCGTAAATTGTATTCTACAAAAGTTCGCACCAAGTGTTTTTGATAAAGTATCAACCATTTTGGTTTTAGCCAAACCAGGAACGCCTTCTAAAAGAACATGACCGTCAGCCATCATTGCAATTACCAATTTTTTAATTATTTCTTCTTGACCAACTATGACTTTTTGAACTTCATCTACAATAGTCATTATTTGTTTAGCGTAAATTTTTGACTGTTCAGTTAAGTTTTGAATTTCAGAATTTGCAGAATGGTAGGAAGATTCAGTAGTCATAAGATTCATTCTCATTCGGGTTTTTGATTATAATAATGATCACCATGGATCTATCATTGTACTATTTTGAAAATTCAAGTTTATGAAAGAAAACAATATCAATATTATTTAATCATAAATTCTGACATTAACATATGATGTTAAAACTAACAATGAAGGATATTTTGAGACAAAGAACATTTGGAATGATTGCAGTTATTTCAGGTGTAAGTCTAGGAACAGTGTATTATTTTCTAACATTAGAAATGGGATTAACACATATGGCAACAGAAATTGGTTTATTGCCAATGTATATGGCAGCTTCAATCATTTTAACAGCAGTTGTCGCAGTTTTGGCAGGAATAAACATTGCATTAGTAGCATACAACATTAAAACACAAAGAAGTAAAAATATGAAAAATGGCACTAGTGCATTTTTAGGAGGAGCGTTAACTGCATTTACACCAGGATGCCCTGCTTGTACTACATCACTATCAGCAGTATTAGGAATAGTTGGAGGACTAGCGATATTCCCATTGCAGGGATTAGAATTGAAATTTATTTCAATTGGAGCATTAACATTTTCAATTTGGTGGGCTATGCGCAACATTAACAACGCATCATGCTGCGTGATGAAAGAATAGTCACAAAACCAAATATATTCAAAAATTT